>JAFLUB010000014.1 GCA_022509025.1 Oscillospiraceae bacterium
TGTTTTTTATACTAAGTAAATTTAACAGCGGTATTTTATCGAAAAACACCGCTGTTATGCGCTTTTCACGAAAATAAGCCTTACCGTACCCACGTACGCCGACTTTTCTCTTTTCGCGAAATCTGACCTGATTTGTCAAAGTCTGCTCAGTGTGTAGACTTTGTCTACACACTGAAATGGGGTGTTGCTTAACGCAACACCCCATTTCAGATATTTAATCAAGTTTCTGTTTACCCATAAGCGGTTTCATATCCTTATCCCACACATACACGGTTATGTCACAATCTTCCAATCCATCAGGAATTTCAAACGTTGCTGTCATGTCCGTGATTTCAGAAATTTCTACACCTTTCAGCCTTCCGTTCTCTGTATATGCAACCAAGAACCATATATTCTCCTGTGCCGGCGGTGTTGTTTTTTCAAACACGAGCTTTGCGGAAACTATATTGCCGTCCTGCTCAAATTCCACTCTGTCTTTTTGTTCAACAGGAGGTGTTGATGCCGTAACGTCCGGCGTTCCGGTTGGTTGAGCCGGGGTGTCAGTTGCCGTAACGTCCGGCGTTCCGGTCGGTTGAGCCGGGGTATCGGTTGATGTTACGTCCGGCGTTCCGGTCGGTTGAGCCGGGGTATCGGTTGATGTTACGTCCGGCGTTCCGGTCGGTTGAGCCGGAGACGTAGGCGTTGGCTGTTCGTCAAATACTGCTGTTTCCGTGAACGAAACGCCGCAGAAATCCGCTTTGGAACCCGCCACATACAGATAATATGTTACGCCTTTCTTTAATTCCGCGCTCAGAGACGTATATTCATTTGTTCCGGTGTCGTTTAAATATTCCGCGACAACATTACCTTCCGCGTCATTAATTTTTGCAGTTTTAGTATCGTTAACCTTACAGTACATAACAACTGTACCGTCCGCGTCCGGAGTAAACTTAAGCGATGCGCCTTTCGCGCCATACACGCTCTGATTCGGATTGGTCGTTCCTGATACACCACCGGTGAAGGTCTCTCCGGCAACTTCTCTGTTGTTGGCTGCCGTATATGTCATATCCTCCATCGGAGTAAGATTTTTCATAAGCTCTTCGTCCTTTGTGACGTTCTTTGATGCCTTCCACCATGCTGTCTTCGCATATGGTGAAAACTCTATTCCAACAAAACGTCCCTTTGAACCGGCAACAAATACATAATATGTTTTTCCCGCTTCCACTCGCGATGTAAGCATTGTGCTTATGTTATTTCCAGATACGCTCGCAAGGCAATCGTCATAGCTTTGGGTTCCCTCTTCCGCAATATAAAGGGTTTTTGGATTGTCAGCCTGACCAAGATTTACGACATACGCTGTCAGATATCCGTTTTCCGATGCCTCATACCGGAATGCCGTACCCGAAGCCGCTCCGTTCTCAAGTTTACCGCTGTTTGACGGATGGCTTACATATCCGGCAAAGTTCTCATCATTAATTGTAACATCGCTCGCGCCATAGGTCATATCAAAAAGAGCTGTAAGTCCGTCAAAAAGCTCTGTGCCTGCAGGCTTTCCGTTATTAGCGGAGCTTGCCTTCCAGAAGGAGGAATTTGAAATAACAGTTATTGAGAAGCTCTTACGCATCTCATAGCCACCGTTTGATATATTTGCCGTAAGTATAACGGTCTGGTCCGTTGAAGTTCTGCTTACCTGTGATATCTGATTGTTGCTTATCTTTATCGCCGGAGCTGATGATGTCCAGACGATATCCAGATTGTGTACGCTTCCCTTCTGCGGCAGCGTTAAATCTGTCTGGAACTTAATTGAGGTAGGACTTAATGTAAGCGCTTCCAGCTCTTCTTTCAGGAATGTATATTCAGGCCCTAAATCAACAGTTGTCGGAGAAACCTCGACAATACCCTCAGGGAACGCGTACACCGTCAAATCATTAGCATAGTATTCTATATTCATATATCCCTGACCAAGATAGTCACCCTTTGCATCGGACGCATTGTTAGGATTTAAGCCTCTCGCCACCTCCCAGTCATCAGGCATACCATCACCGTCGCTGTCGGTAATTTCTTTCTGAGTTATACCCGCCGGATAGTATGAATCATAATCTACTTGCTTTATGCTGTATTTTTCTATTTCCGCCAACAATGTAGAGTTATTTGTAGCGTCAACACGTGTACCTGTCAGATTACCTGTACCTGTACGCGCCTCCTTCATGACCTGTTTGTCAATCGCCGGACGCTTATCCGCGCTTATTCCGGCGCCCGCATAATCCAACACGTGCTCATACGCCTCATCAGCCGACTCAGCTTTTGAAGCATAGGAAGCATCGTTTCCGTTTACGTCAGAAACCTTAAACGGAGCATCTACGCGGTAATCAGTTTCTGTCAGTCCTGCGCTTCCGTAGCTTACGCCGCCGTCCCAGTTGTTTGCGTTAAGCTTTGCCATCTTCTCATTAGTTGTATCCGTGTCATTTTGGTCTACCATTTTGTTTCCTGTCAGATAAAATCTGTAGTTTTCCGGCGCAGTTCCGCTTGAAATATTGATGAAGTTGTATCCGCCCTTTGTGGATGGACCTGCCTTGAGATAGTTATTCATATAATTAAGATGTCCGAGTGTTCCGTAAGCGGTCTGGTAACCCCAGTCATAAATTACGTTGTTTACGAAATCCATAGAATTTGTCTTTTCAACCTTACCGCGGAAGTTTCGGGACAAGCTATGCGCAAGCATATTATGATGCCATGTGTTCTGACCTTTACCAAACATTACGCCGAATCCGTGCGCGCCCTTTGAGTGGTACGAAATACAGTTTGACGGGCCTATAATACTGTACTGCACAGTCTGGTTCATATTTTTTGAATACAGACCGAATTGTTCATCTGTCGCCCAGCCTATAGAGCAGTGGTCGATAATCGAATTTGAACCGGCACTTCCGCCCCATGCGTCGTAGCCATCAGTATATGAGGCGCCCTTCTCACCGGGACGCGAGCTTATGAAACGCACGATAATATTATCTCCGCCCATACCGATTTTTCCGTTCCTAAGCGTTATACCTGCCCCGCCGGGTGCGGTCTGTCCGAGAATAGTGACATTGCCTTTTACTACAACGTCGCTTTTCAGATTGATTGTTCCGCCGACATCAAACACGACAATTCTGTTTGAACCCGACACCGCGTCTCTGAAAGAGCCTGTGCCGCTGTCATTAAGGTTGGTAACGTGAAATACGTTACCTCCTCGTCCGCCTGTAGCGTACATTCCGGCACCCTCTGCGCCGGGGAACGCCGGAAGCAAAGAAGCCGCCTGTGTCGCCGGAAGATTAACCAATGACACCGTCATTGCGGCAGCCAGAGTAATGCCTAAAATTCTTTTTTTCATGTGATTTCCTCCTATGTCTTAATAATTTTTACTATCTCATCAAATCCACAAGCTCACTGCCGACATACGTCACCCAGTCCTCCGAAACATACGGAGCAGTTGATATTGTGTAGCTTTCACCGTTCACGAAAACATTACTGTTTCCTATTTGTAAAACTGCGGTTTTCCCATTTATCATTCCTGCCACAACACTATGCTCGCCTATCCATTCAACAGCGCCGCCGTTTTCTTCGAAAAAGCGTCGGATAGCTATCTCTCCTTTTGTTTCCGGCAACGTGGTTGCTTCGCTTGCGCCCCATGCTTGGATTTCTATAAGCCATGTGTCACGGTTAAAATTCTCCGGCAATGTATAATCAAGAATTATCTCTGTATCCTCACCCGCTGAAATAGCCTTTGCCGGTACATTTTTAACAAAACAATCCTGCAGCGTTCCGTTTTCGTCATAGGCTGTAACTACAAACACCGCATTGTTATTATAGAAATAATTCTTAACGGCGCTTACCGCCTCCAAAGCTGTACCTTCTTCGTTAAACAGCGCTGTGTTTATAGTGAAAATAACGCCTGACACAACCTTTATCTGAGCCTCAGTTTTTATATCGCCGTTCTTAGCTGTCACAGTAATATTCTGCTCCGGCGCATTTTCCGCGACTGTGATTACTCCGTCTGCTGAAATTGAAACAGCGTCACCCGTTACGCTGTACTCAATCGGAGCGTCATAGTCAAGCTCTTCGCCGTCACGGTAGTATTTAGCCTTTATTTCAGTTGTGCTTCCCACAGCTACCGTCTGCGGCGGTGAAACAAATCCCAGACTGTCAGGCTTCAATACAGTTACTTTTACATTGTCAACAACAGTATTTGCCTCAACCCTGATATGCTCAGGTCCTACGCCTGATGAAGCGTACATCTGATTCATCAGTATCAGATACGATTTCTTTGACTCAACCACATTTCCGTTTTCGTCAAGAGTATCAACCGTCATATCAATCATACCGTTCGTCACGCCGTATGTGCCGATAAGAGTGATATGATACGTCGTTTCCGTATCCACCGCGTTATAGTAGATATAATTACCCTCTACTCCGCCGTACGCCGCCATTGTCAGCGTTCCGTTCCTGTCTACGGCTCTTATTGATGTGCCGCCCTTCGTGTTATCCTCCGAGCGCAAGGTTATTCCGCTATCTATGTCCTTAAACTGCACGTCTGCCTCGAATGTCGATCTTGTGAAAAGCTCGTATCCCCAGCCTGAAAGATCAACAAACTCATCTTTAGCTTCTGTTCTTCCGCTTTCATATATCACATCATCAGCGGCTTGCACTCCCGCGGCTGTAACCACCATCAGAGACGCGACAGATATCGCCGTTAAAACTCTCTTTATTTCCATATTTCGTATCTGCCCTCGCTTTCCTTAACATTCAGTCCCAAGTTAGAAGCTATTGCGCTTATTTCCGCGTAAAGAACCCCGTCTATAAACTCAGGCCAGTCGTTTATAATAGACGGCTCTCCGTTTACTGTCATTTCAGAGTTCCTAACTGTCGTTTCAATCGTGTTACCGCCATACGATGCCTTCAAGGTATCGCCCGATATGTTATACTCTATGCTAAGAGCCTTAAGCACAGCTTCAATATCACCGTAAACGCCCTGCATTTTATACGCGTCAGCGTTTATTTCTTTTCCGTCAGCGACAATCACCATTGTCTGCTTTGTTTTCTCCTGTGCCTTTCTTATTGCCGTGTTAATGCCAAAGTTTACTTTGAAAGTTTTAGCAAGCTTCAGCATCGGCATAACCGCGCTTTCCGCCTTAGGCGGCTCAGGCGACAAGCCCTGTGCTCTTGTCTTGGGCATTACGGTTGTAAGTCCGTTATCAGCGTTAAATGCTGTTGTGCCAAGCTTTATTGTTGTATTCTGCAATCCCGCGCGCTTTGCAGTTATTGTAATCTCACCGGCATTTCTGGTTGCTCTTAAGAATATCCTGTTTGTTCCGCATTCGGCATACACGTAGTTATTGCTGTGGTTTAAATCCTTAACGCCGCTGTTATAGCCGCCGAGCATTACGGCAGGTCCTGAAACCTCAAAATCAATTCTGTCATAATCGAGCGGGCATATATTTCCGTTTTCGTCAACCACTTCAACATCAACATACGCTATATCCGCGCCGTCAGCCAGCCAGCCCTCGGGGCCTGTGACAGGCGTAAGGCGTATCTTGGCCGGTTCTCCCGCTGTGTCTATTCTCTGACGTACAAGCTCTTTACCGCCGCCGTATGCGACTGCCTCAATATAACCGTTCTCGGTTACATCTATATCCGGGAAAGAATACACAAAGCCGTTAACCGCTTCTTTACATTCGCCCTTTTCCTTGCCGTTTACAAACAGCTTCACACTATCCACATTAGACGCTATAACATAGACCGTCTTATGCTCAGGGTCACGAAGAGATGTTTCACCTGTGTATTCATAAGCTTCGTTCTTTTCCTCATAAACATATTCCGTCTTATCTGTCGGATAATTCCAGTGTCCGACTATATATAAAGACGGCTCATCGCTCTGCATTGTCTGATACGCGTAGAAGCTCTGCTTCTTTATTCTTACCGGATCAACTCGTCCGCTCATACGCGCGTTTTCCGTCCCCTGCTGTCTGCCGTGCTGAGCAGAGTCTGACCAGCATAAAGCAGCAGTGGCGCTATAAAACGGATTTTGGCTGTTTACCTGTGTGCTCTGCGACCAGAATTCATTATACGCGGCGGCATCGGAAAGTACAAAATCCTCCGCTGTCAGGTCGTAAGCGTCCTTATAGCTTATCTTTGAGCCGCCCGAAAAGGCATTTCTGTAATCAAAATCAGGCGGTGAAAAATCGTCCCATACACGTCTGGGGGATTCCTCTCTGTGGTATTCCGTCTCAACTATCGCTCTTGCGTCACGCGCGGCATGTCCGTCCTCCGTGAACTCGCTGCCGTTCCATACGTTTCTGCCGAGCATCGTTCCGACATACTCTGACTCAGTGACAGCTTCCTTATCTATAATACTTCTTGAACCCATATATCTTCCGCCGTTCGGGTCAAGCTTTTTCCTGAGCTCAGTCATTTCCTTCATATGCTCTGCGGAGTTTGCCGAGTTTCCCGACTCATAGAAGATTATTGAAGGACTGTTCCTGAAATAGATTATGGTATCACGCATTACCTCAACACGCTGATCCCACTGTCTGCCGGCAACGTCCCCCTCTTTATCTCCGGCGGGCTGAACGCAGACTATTCCATACTTATCAAATGAGCGTATATCCGCCGGCTGAGCCGCAATATGCATCCATCTTATGAAGTTTGCGTTACTCTCCTTTATCAGCTGAGCGTCATAGTCCTTGAGCCAGTCATTCGCAACGCCTATCGCCGCCCATTCATTGGCGCTACGCTGGGCGTAGCCTGTCAGCCAGTAATATTTATCATTGATATAAATACCGCCGTCAGCGCCGCTTTTAGCTTCTGTTTTTCTGAATCCTGTTGTTGTCTTTACAACGTCTACAACATCATCGCCTGACTTCAATATTGTATACACCGTGTAAAGATACGGGTCGTCCGGTGACCAGAAGCGAAGATTATCAGCCGATGCAGACGCTGTGAGAATCGCGGTCTGCAATGACTCTGTTTCAGTATCCACAGGGTTTTCATCGTATGCGTCCGCGGGGATAATTGACAGGTCATAATTTTTATCCGTATCCTCTGCCGCGCTGACGCTTATTTTTTCCGAATTCATTGTGACAGCAACGTTTCCGTCATTATCTACAACCACCGCTTCAAGCGACAGATTCTTCTCTGTGCCGCTCTCGTTTCTTACCTCTGTTTCAATATGAATATCAGCCTTCTTGCCTCTTATATCAAAACTATCCGCGTAAATATATGTACCCTTTGTTCTCAGATTTGAATACAGCGGAAGCGTTTCATATACCGTGTTCTTTATATGGAGAATCACATTCCTCGTAAGACCGCCCATATCCGGGTTAAAGTCCTTTGTATTCCACTGAAAGCCCGCGCCGTCATTCGAGCCCGGCACTGAGCCCGGCTTTGTCTCGGCTATAATAGCAGTCATACCGCGTGAGGAAGTGTTATCCAGCGCGACGGCTATAACGTTTTCCTCACCGTATTTTATATATTTTGTAATGTCCATACCGAACGGAGTAATGCCCGCTTCATAGTAGCCTGCCATTTCACCGTTGACATAGACATATGTTCCCTGTCTTGCGCCCTCAAATTCAATGATTACCTTCTTTCCTGTATGCTCCTCGGGAATCCTGAAATGCTTTCTGTAGAACGCTATACCACGGTATGAACCCGAGTCACCCGCGTCATTGGCAACATTCCTGAATGAGTCCTCATCATTAAAGGTATGAGGTAAAGACACGTCCTTCCATAAACTGTCGTCAAACGACGGCTCATAGAATTTATGTCCCGCACTGTCCGTAGTACTGTCTACCGCATCCTTAAGCGGCCATGATGACGAATACGGCTTAGAAAACTTCCAGTCAGGATTAAAATTATAATCCGTTGAGGGAGCCTCCGGCGGGGTATACACGTCAGCTGCCTGAGGGATAACAAAGCAATACTGCATCACTATTATCAGCGCAATTATAAACGATAAATGTTTTTTCACGTTACTGCCTCCTGCCATATTGATTTTTCTGTAATTATTTTACCATATAAATGCCATATATTCAAATATTTTTTTTATTTTGTCACAAATGTATTTTTTTGTGAAATTAACTATTGACAAACAGTGAAATATAAGGAATAATATAAGGTAGTGATGTAAAATTTTGAAAGGATATGATAGAACGTGAAGAAAAGAGATGACATACACAAGGTCCTTATAATCGGCTCCGGTCCTATCATCATTGGACAGGCATGCGAATTCGACTATTCAGGCACACAGGCGTGTAAAGCGCTCAAAAAGCTCGGATACGAGATAGTTCTCGTAAACTCGAATCCTGCGACGATTATGACAGACCCTGAAACGGCTGATGTTACATACATTGAGCCGCTGAATGTGGAAAGACTTACCCAGATTATCGAAAAGGAGCGTCCTGACGGACTTTTGCCGAACCTCGGCGGACAGTCAGGTCTTAACCTCTGTTCTGAGCTTGCAAACGCAGGCGTGCTTGACAAGTACGGCGTGAAGGTAATCGGCGTTCAGGTTGACGCTATTGACCGCGGTGAGGACAGAATAGCATTCAAAGAGACAATGAACAGTCTCGGCATTGAGATGGCTCGAAGCGAGGTTGCTTACTCGGTTAACGAGGCTTTGGCAATTGCTGATAAGCTCGGTTATCCGGTGGTACTGCGTCCGGCATATACCATGGGCGGCGCAGGCGGCGGTCTGGTTTATAATACTGAGGAATTAAAAACAGTCTGTGAAAGAGGCTTGCAGGCAAGTCTTGTCGGACAGGTTCTGGTTGAGGAATCAGTTCTCGGCTGGGAGGAATTAGAGCTTGAAGTTGTCAGAGACTCTCAGAACAACATGATTACAGTCTGCTTCATAGAAAACATCGACCCGCTTGGTGTTCATACAGGTGACTCATTCTGTTCAGCTCCAATGCTCACCATCTCCGAGGATGTTCAGCAGGAATTGCAGAGACAGGCATATAAAATAGTTGAAGCAATAGAGGTAATAGGCGGCACAAACGTACAGTTTGCGCGTAACCCTGTTGACGGACGTATTATCGTAATTGAGATCAATCCGCGTACATCGCGTTCATCGGCGCTTGCATCAAAGGCTACAGGCTTCCCTATCGCGCTTGTTTCAGCAATGCTTGCGGCAGGACTTGACTTACCTGATATCGAATGCGGCAAGTATGGCACTCTTGATAAATACTATCCTGACGGCGACTATGTTGTTATCAAGTTCGCGCGCTGGGCATTTGAGAAGTTCAAAGGCTCAGAGGACAAGCTGGGTACACAGATGCGCGCTGTCGGCGAGGTAATGAGCATAGGTAAGACATACAAGGAAGCGTTCCAGAAGGCTATCAGAAGCCTTGAAATAGGACGCTACGGCTTGGGCGGAGCAAAGGACTTCGGCGAGAAGTCAAAGGACGAGCTTTTAAAGATGCTTGTAACTCCGTCAAGCGAGAGACAGTTTATAATGTACGAAGCTCTCAGAAAGGGCGCTACTGTCGAGGAATTATGGAATCTCACTAAGATAAAGCACTATTTCATTGAGCAGATGAAGGAGCTTGTTGAGGAAGAGGAAGCAATAAAAGCATACAAGGGCAGCGTACCGCCTGCAAACGTACTTGAAAAAGCAAAGAAGAATGGTTTCGCTGACAGATACTTAAGCGGACTTCTTGATGTGACTGAAGAAGAAATCAGAAAAGCGCGTATCGCAGCAGGTATTACAGAAGCATGGGAAGGCGTTCACGTAAGCGGTACTCAGGATGCGGCATACTACTATTCGTCATACAACATGAAGGACGAGAGCAAGGCTTCTGACAAACAGAAGATTATGATTCTCGGCGGCGGTCCGAACAGAATCGGACAGGGTATTGAATTTGACTATTGCTGCGTACATGCCGCAAAAGCTCTGAAGCAGCTTGGCTTTGAAACAATCATAGTAAACTGTAACCCTGAAACAGTTTCAACTGATTATGACACATCTGATAAGCTCTATTTTGAGCCTTTGACACTTGAAGATGTTCTGAGCATTCACGAAAAGGAAAAGCCGCTTGGCGTAATCGCGCAGTTCGGCGGTCAGACACCGCTTAATCTCGCGGCTGAATTAAAGAAGAACGGCGTAAATATACTCGGCACAACACCTGAGACGATAGATTTAGCCGAGGACAGAGACTTGTTCCGCGCAATGATGGACAAGCTTGAAATCCCGATGCCTGAATCAGGCATGGCTGTTGACGTTGAGGAAGCTCTCGCGATAGCCGAGAAGATAGGCTATCCTGTAATGGTTCGTCCGTCATACGTTTTAGGCGGACGCGGCATGGAGGTAGTTCATGACGCTGAAAGCCTTAAAATATACATGAACGCGGCGGTAGGCGTTACGCCTGACAGACCGATACTTATTGACCGTTTCCTGAACCACGCAATGGAATGCGAAGCGGATGCTATTTCAGACGGCGAGAATGTATTCGTTCCGGCCGTTATGGAGCATATCGAGCTTGCCGGAATACACTCGGGCGACTCGGCATGTATACTGCCGTCAATGCATATCCCGGCTGAGAGCGTTGAAACAATCAAGGAATATACAAGAAGAATTGCAAAGGAAATGAACGTGCGTGGTCTGATGAATATGCAGTACGCTATAGAAGACGGCAAGGTTTACGTTCTCGAAGCTAATCCGCGCGCATCAAGAACTGTACCTCTGGTATCAAAGGTATGCAATATCAGAATGGTACCGCTTGCGACAGATATTATAACAGCGCCGATTACAGGAAGACCGTCACCGGTGGTTGACTTAAAGGAAAAGAATATCCCCCACTACGGCGTTAAGGAAGCGGTATTCCCGTTCAACATGTTCCAGGAGGTTGACCCTGTGTTAGGACCTGAAATGCGTTCAACAGGTGAGGTTCTCGGCATGGCAGCTGACTTCGGCGAAGCGTTCGGCAAATCACAGGAAGCTACACAGACACGTCTGCCGCTCAGTGGTAAGGTTCTGATAAGCGTAAACGACCGCGACAAAGCGGAGCTTTTAGAGGTAGCCAAAGGCTTCCATGAATGCGGCTTTGAGATAATAGCTACAAAGGGCAGCAGTGAATACATTAACGCTAACGGTATACCGGCCACAGCGGTAGCGAAGCTCGGTGAGGGCAGACCGAACGTGCTCGACGTAATCACAAACGGCGAGGTTACAATGGTTATAAATACCCCGACCGACAAGAAGGGAGCGGCTGACGACAGCTATATCAGAAAGGGCGTTATTAAGGGAAGAATCCCGTACATGACGACTATGGCTGCCGCAAAGGCTTCAATCGCAGGTATCAAGGCACTCCAAAAGGGTGACGCCGGCGTTAAGTCATTGCAGCAATTCCACAGTGAAATAAAGTAATCAGATAAAGTAATAACAAAAATACGTGGTACTGAAAGTCCCACGTATTTTTGTTATTTAAGCTTACAGTTGAATTTCTTCCGTACCGCACATTGGATGCATAGAAGCAATATCATTCCATATAAATGCTTTTATATTTCTTGCGCCATTTAAGTCAATATCCACAGATATTTCCTTACTTGCAGGATTGACATAGTCAAACACTGCTGCTAAAAGTCTGCCTTCATCATCATACGCCGCAGTAATCAGCATCGCAGGCTGAGCATTATTTGCCGCGGTTATATTTACCATAACACCGTTATCTCCCGGCTCTATGCTGTCAATAGTATACGGCCTTTTATAAAGAGTTGTAAACTCTTTTATATCTCCCTCTTCACCCTCTGCGCCGACAGCCTGATATTGATATGTCGTGCCCGGCTGCAAGCCGTATACTCCATAGCTGTACCATGAGCTCACGTGTAAAATATTACCACCAATAAAGAATGGCACAGCGTCATTTCCCTTTTGCCACAGTTTAAACCCGGTCAGCGCATTAGGCGTCAGCGACGGGTCAGCATCAATATAAACCTCACCGCTTAACATAGCGCTTGTTTCTGTAATATCTTCCGCATCAAGCGTTATATATGTATACACCGGCGCGTTTAATTCAGTTACCGTTACATTTACAGTTTTTACAATTTCTATCCTGTCTGTTTCATTGTCGTCAGGATGAACAAATCTGACTGTAACATATAATACTGTAGTTCCATCTTCTTCGCCGCCTGTTATTGTACCGTTCTCTACAGCCGCTATTTCGCTGTCTTCCGTTACCCAGTCTATACTGTCAATAGTATAAATCTCGTCAGACAGAATAACTGTAACTTCTGCCGTTTCTCCCGGTTTAACATAAACATCGACAGTATTTGTTGCAAAGTCCAGCTCTGTTCTGTACGGCACCTTTGTTACCATTGATGATCCGTCAATATTTACATAAAGCGTTCCGCCATTTTTACTTAGCGCGCCATCATCAAGTTCTATTTTAAACATTCCCTCTGCATCAGCATCTATTGTAACACTGTTGCTTACAGGGTCTGTCATCGCTTCATCACTGTAGAAGGTTATAATATCATCCGCGCTCACGTTCACGCCGTCAATCTGAACACGAGCATAATCATTTTCCGGCAGATTGTAAATTACCGCGGTTGCCTCACGTGTATCAGGTATGGCAAGCGTTCTGAATGCTTCTATGTTGCCTGACAGTTCGCCGTTCGCTCCTATTGCCTGATACTCATATTCCGTATCAGGTTTTAAGCCTGTCGCCTCCCAGCTGTAGTCTCTGCTTTCAGAAGTAGCCATAACATCCTTAATTTTGAACTCTTCTTCATGGCCTTTTTCCCACAATCTGAATTGGAGCAAAGCATACGGCTTAATTGAAGAGCCTTCCGCAAGGGTTATATCAACGCGTCCATGTAATTTCGCGCTTGTCTCTTCAATATCCGTTGCCGGAAGCGTTGTATACTCATATTGAGGTGGTTCTTCATCGGTAACCGTAACATTTACAGCCCTGGTTACGGTTATCTTCTCATTTACGCTGGTGTCAGGATGATTGAATGAAATTGAAACATTCAATACAGTTCTTCCGTCTGCCATACCTGTCACTATACCTTTTGCAGCATAAGCGATATCAGGATCGTTTATTCTCCATGATACGTCCTCATCACTGTAGGTATAGCTTTCGTCTGAAGGGATAATCTGAATGTCAGATGTTTCGTTTTCCTTGACGAAAACCTCAATCGGATAAGTGGAGAAGCCCAGTTCAGGCTTATATGTCACCTCGTTTATCTCAGCTGAGGCAGCAATTTTCACATAAAGCTTTCCGCCGGCTGCGTTGAGCGCGTCATAGTCAAGCGCTATCTTAAGCTGACCTGAAACTCCCGCGCCTATCTGAACGCTATTGCTTACCGGATCAATCATATCCGCATCGCGGTAGAAGGTTATTATGTCGCCTTCCTTAACGTTCTCGCCGTCTACAGTCACATATGCATAATCATCAGACGGAAGGTTATAAATTACTGCTTGAGCCTTACGCACATTTGGATTAAACTCTACAATTG
This sequence comes from Oscillospiraceae bacterium, assembly GCA_022509025.1. Taxonomy (GTDB): domain Bacteria; phylum Bacillota; class Clostridia; order UBA1381; family UBA1381; genus Hominilimicola. The sequence goes on from JAFLUB010000014.1 coordinate 13,471, forward strand.
AAGTACCGCTTACGCTTTTATAGTTCATGCTGTCCGGAACAAACGTCCAGCTGTATTCCGTATCAGGCGTAACGACTATCATATCGGGTGTATCGCTGCCAAGCCAGCGCCATATCGCCTGACCTGTTACATTTTCTCCATTGACGCCGGTAAATTCCGGAGTCAGGGTTGATGCGGACAAACGCGCGCCCTCGTCAACCTTGCCCGCCGTAACTTTTCCGGTCGGTGTAGCAGGAGTTATTACCATAGTCTTTATTATAGAGTTTTCTGCAAATTCATCGGTCTTTCCTACTGTTGCCAGAACTTCATATGTACCGGCATCTTTAGGAGCTGTCTCTATCCACTCACCTTCTGTTTTACCACCTTGCAGACTTACGCCTACAAGTCTGTATTTAACTGAGGTTTTTGCACTCGCAATTGTTGTCATCGCGTTAGCGATCTTTGCTTCTCCATTGTATTCGAGATTTTCCGGAAAAATGATATCTATATCCGCCGGGGTCTTGTCACTCGCCGTGACAGCAGCCTTTCCGCTTGAAACAGTATAATTTGCTTTGTCTGTAGGCGTAAATGTCCAGTCATATTCATATGTTCCCGACTTAAGCTCCGTCTTCGGATTTGTCCATTCAAGCTTACCGTCTACAGCCGCGTTGTTATTCGGATTTCTAAATGTACCTGTAATTGTAACTGAGTCCAGTGAATTTCCCGCATGACCCGCGCCGGCGCTCACACTCAAAGCATCGGGTCTTGCCTGTGTAACTATAATACTGCCTATTACACTATTGGTCACTGAATAATTGCTGTAGCTCTCCGCTATGGCAGTCACCGTATATGTACCCGTCGAAGCATCAGACGCTACAGCTCCGCTTGACAATACCGCGTGTATATCAGCTATTGTGTCTCCAGCCACAAGACCGGTATATGGCAAGCTTGCTTTTGCCACATCAAAGCTGCTATTATCCAGAGTAAGCGTTTGTCCATATTCCTTGGTAATCCCGCTGTTGAGAATCAAATCAACCGGACGTTTTGCTATATTCGCCTTTGTATGGAGTTCCGCATCCGCAGAAAGCGCGTAATTTTTTGCGTCCTTGCCTAAAAGAACTCCTGTGCCGCCCGCAACTGTAATATTAACATTCTTGTTGTTTTCTGCGTTTTTATCATCATACCAGGCAGATATTGCGCTCTCTTTAATAGTTACCATGTCAAACGCGCCTGTGTCTGCTCTTTTCACAACATTTTTAACTCTTATATACGGTGTATATAGATTAACAGCTGTAGTACCGTCATATGTTTTTTGATAAGCAGGCGGATTTTGGAATCCTATTACTGCCTGACGCGGAGTAATAGTTAATATCGCGTCTGCAAAGCCTCTTGCATGAGTTTCGGTCTCAGGAAGTTCCGCGTGGACTTCATATACTCCTGCATCAATCGGCGCGGTAGTTGTCCAGGCCTTTTCATCTGTTGAGCCCTGCGGTCTGTATTTAACAATCTCAGAGTCGGTACGCGATGACTGGGTCACAAAATCAACTGTCTTTGCCACACCGTCATATTCTGTGTTCAGAGCCGTTCCAGACGCAACACTCAGATCAGACAGCTCCTTATTTGTAACGGCAATCTGAACCTCGCCCTCAAATATATTATAATTATTCTGGTCGTCAGGCGTAAATCTATATTGTTTCTCCAGAAAAGATGTAACTCCATCTTCGGTGTTCTTTGTAAGCGTCTCATTTGTGTCGCCTATCCACTCAAGAGTACCAGGGATAACGGCACGTGTATAGGGATTTACGAATTCACCGGAAAGTACAGATTTACTAAGCGGACTTCCGTTAACAACTCCCGTCGCATGTACCATTGAACAGCCCGGTGTGGCTTTCTCAACCGTAACACCAATACCCTCATCATATCCGTCCGCAAATTCCACACTGTAGTTCGAACCACTGTAATCAGTCTTAATTGTATACGGATACGGCGTTTCGCTTACAGGCGCGTAAGCGTCGAATCCTGCGCTTGTAACGCTTACACTTCCAAGTATTCCCTCTAATTTTTCACCACTGAGTACTTCTCCGTTTTTATCCGTTATCTCAAGCTGAACATCAGCAGGTAATTTTGTTTCTCCGTAATATTTCGTAATCGCATTGTCCGGCTTAACATTCACCTCAACAGGCGTCACTAAAAATTTATATGCCGCGCTGTACAATGCGCGCGTACTCGGATCACCCTCGTCATGCAGGTAAGTAGTCATTTTATACTCTCCCGCATTGAGTCCAATCTGCGGCTTAACCGTAACCGGCAGTTTATCTGTCGGTTCAAGAGTTCTTTCCTCGTTAAGTTCACCCAGGACTATTTCAAAACCGGCATGAGTACCGACGTTTGAGATTTGCGCCGTCGTGTTACCGATATTGACAAGATAAATTGTTTTTCCCTCTACCTCTTCATAGCCGTATTCCATGCTTCCGAATGAGATTTCAACCGGGGTTTTAAGCGGGTTTCCTTCCTCATCCTGATACTGCAGTCTGTGTTTTTTAACCTCTTCCTCGGCGTAAGCGGATATTGAAAACGACGGTATTATCGTCGTGATGAGCGATAAAACCACCGCCATGCATAAAATTTTCTTTTTCATATTATATACCTCCTAAGAAAATTCAAAGCGCACTGCTAATATCAGCAGTGTATGAAAACACTCATTTATTTATTCTCTACTGTGATTCTATTTTAACATTTCAAATGATTTTTGTAAATAGAAAAAAAATTTTGCTGATGCGGGAATATCTGCACATAAAAAGAAGCTTTACCGTCCGACACTGTGGTCTACGGTAAAGCTTCTTTTTATTTCTTATCTGCCGAGAGCCTTTCTTAGCTCCTTCGCCATTTCCTCCATTTCGGTAATATTACTCTCGTTCATTACCGACTTTATAGTTACTGTTTTGTCTATAACAGTAATATCTTTCATCTCATCGAGTGCTGCGCGGATATGCTTTGCCGCCATCGGTCCCCATGAGCCGTTCTCAATAATAGCCGCTGTTCGTGAGCGGTATGTTTTCGATTTCAGGTGTGACAAATAATCCTCCATGCACGGGAACAAGCCGCCGTCATATGTCGCGCATGCAAAGACAATTCCGTCATATCTGAACGCGTCCTCAATTGCCTCCGCCATATCATCTCTTGAAAGGTCGAATACAGAAACCTTTTCCTCTCCCTGTTCCTTGAGGATTTCAGCAAACTTCTTTGCCGCGTCCGCAGTGTTACCGTGAATTGACGCGTATGCGACAGTTATACCCTTATTCTCCGGTTCATACTTGCTCCATGTGTCATATTTGCCTATATAATGCCCTAAGTTTTCTGTAAGTATCGGACCATGCAAAGGACAAATTATCCCGATATCAAGCGTTGCAGCTTTCTTCAGAAGCGCTTGCACCTGAGCTCCGTACTTACCAACAATGTTAAAGTAATATCTACGCGCCTCGCAGTCCCAGTCCTCGTCTGTATCAAGCGCGCCGAATTTGCCGAAGCCGTCCGCTGAGAACAGCACCTTGTCCTTACTGTCGTATGCTACCATAACCTCAGGCCAGTGTACCATAGGCGCCATAACAAAGGTCAGAGTGTGCTGTCCAAGACAAAGCTCGTCCCCTTCTTTTACGATTACCTGTCTTGAAGCAAAATCATCACCGAAGAACTGAGGCAGCATTGCAAAGGTTTTAGCGTTTCCCACAAGCTTCGTATCCGGATATTTTTTTGCGAAAAGTCCGATATTCGCCGCATGGTCAGGTTCAAGATGTGATATCACAAGATACTCAGGAGTTTTACCGTCAAGAATCTTTTCAATATTACTGAACCACTCGTCAGTCGCTCTCTTGTCAACCGTGTCCATTACTGTGATTTTCTCGTCCATAATTACATAAGAATTATATGATACTCCGTTCGGAACAACATACTGACTTTCAAAAAGGTCAATAGTCTTATCATCAACTCCTGCATAATAAATCGTATCTGTTATTTTTGTGTTCATATTAACCACCATAGTCCTTTCATTTAGAAATACATCTTAAGATATTTCTTTGTATTTTCAATCATTTCATCAAACATTTTTCTTGCCTTGCTAAGCGGTATATCAATATTGGGGTCTGACACGAATGCGTTAAACACTCCGTCAAGGTCGCGCGCGAGTGCCGCGTCTACAACCTTTTCCTGCTCACCGCTCACACGGCTTATAAGCGGATAAATGTTCTCGGGTATGTTTCCTGCAAACACCGGCGTCAGAGAATTTGCCCTGAAGCTCGCGTTCGTCTCAACGACCGCGCCTAAAGGAAGGTTCGGGATTTGTCCGTAGTTCGGGATATTAACGTTCGTTACAAGGTCTCCAAGTCCCAAAAGCGCGCGTATCTGCTGCACGCCCTCCTCGCCTGTTTCCTTCAGCTCGAATTTTTCCTCGCCTGTATATAGTCTTTCGCTTCTTTCAAGACGGTTCTTTAAGTCCTCTTTTCTCCATGATACAGGAGTCAGTTCAAAGCCCCATTCCCTGACAGTTTTCTTGTCCTTTAAGTACCAGCTTCCGGGGCAGAATTCAGCAAGATGCCTGTCACCTGCCGCGGCAATATAGCCATAACGCAGGAATAAATCAATCTTAACCTTTTCCTTTGATGAGAAAAATTTGTTGAACCAGTTTTCATCAATATCTTTGCTATATCCTGTGTCTTTATATTTCTCACAAAACTCACGATATACCGGGAATAAATCAATATCACGATACTGTGCCTTAGTAAGCCATGTAAAGTGGTTGACGCCGACAACGTTTACCTTTATGTCCTCGCGCTTTATCCCCTCTATTCCGCGCATTTCCTCAAGCGCAGTTACAAGCACCTTCTGAGTTCCGAACACCTCATGACAGCATCCGAATGCCTTAATCTCGGGAAACACCTTATAAAGCGTCTTTACGCACATAGTCATCGGATTGGTGTAGTTTATTACCCATGCATCAGGACAATACTTCTTGATATTCTGCGCTATTTCTTCAAACATAGGAATTGTTCTGAGCGCTCTTATTATACCGCCCGCGCCTGCCGTATCGCCTACTGACTGATATATTCCGTATTGTTCAGGCCAATGCACGTCGCTTTCCATCTCGTCAAACGTTGCGGGAAGTATTGAAATTATAACAAAATCCGCCTTATCAAGAGCCTTGCCCAGACGTTTTACCGACTTATATTTCCAAGCCGACTTACAGCCTTCGGCATCCTTTATCTTATTTCCTATCACCTCGTTCTTTTTTGACGCTTCCGCATCAATATCGTAGAGATAAACCGTTCCGCACATATCGTCCACAGCCGCAAGGTCACTCATAAAGCCCCACGCCCAGCCGCGCGAGCCGCCGCCTATGTACGCGATTTTAACGTCCTCCACTTTGTTATCAACGTATTTCATTTTTCTTCCTCCGTCAATCCTATATAATTTATCTTAGTATACCATTATGTATTTAAAATATCAAGTAAAATACAAAAAATCCACAAAAATCCATTCAAAAATTTTACGTCAACTTTTATATAAACTTTACAACAAATATTGACTAAATTTTATAATTATTGTATAATTGAACTATATAAAGCGGGATTATCCGCAGTACGGAATCTAAAAAATAAACGAATGGAGGAGATTTTATGAAATTCAAAGAAAACACATCTTATGACATCGTAGGCTTGGGCGAAGTCATGCTCAGACTTTCCCCGCCCGATAAGGAAAAGATTTCTCAGAGCGAAACGTTTGATAAGAACGCGGGCGGCAGTGAGCTTAACGTTGTATCAGGCGCGGCAATGCTCGGAGTGCGTTCAGCAATTATCACTAAGCTTCCTGAAAACAAAATGGGACACTTTATCAGAAACAAAATACGCTACGGAAACGTTTCGGATGACTACATAATATATGACCACTCGCCGGAGAAGAGACTTGGAATTTACTATTACGAGAGCGGCGCTTATCCGAGAAAGTCGTCTGTTATATACGACAGAGCAAACGCAAGCGTATGCTCGCTCACAACGGCAGAACTGCCTGATAATATCTATGAGAACGCGAAAATATTCCATGTGTCAAGTATCACAATGGCTCTTTCACCGTCACTCAAGGAAACAACATTTGAGCTTATAAAGAAATACAAGGCGGCAGGCGCGTATATTTCATTTGATGTAAACTACCGCGCGTCGCTCTGGAGCGAAGAAGAAGCGAGAGAGGTTGTCGAATCGGTATTCCCGTACGTTGATTTGCTGTTTGTTTCTGAGGAAACATCGAGAAGGATGCTTCAGCGCACAGGCACACTTGAAGAAATCATGAAGGGTTATGCGGATGATTACGGTTGCACGCTCGTCGCAACGACAAGGCGCGAGGTTGTCAGCCCAACTCACCACAACTTCAATTCAAAAATATACATGAACGGCAAATTCTATGAGGAAGAGCCATATAACAACATTGAGGTTATCGATAGAATTGGTTCAGGTGACGCGTATCTTGCAGGTGTTCTTTACGGACTTATAAAGTACGGCACACCTGAAAGAGCAATTGAAATCGGAAACGCGCTGTCGGCTGTTAAGAACACCGTTTTAGGTGATATGTCGGCAAGCAGTATCGATGAAATTGAGAGCGTTATAAAAGCACATAAGGCGACAGGCCATCAGGATGAAATGGTTCGCTGATAATATATTTAAAAAGAGGGTGTTGCGTTAAGCAACACCCTCTTTTGAGGCTGATTGAATGTCTTTCTATGGTCTGCTCTAAATTGGGCAGACCCATTTTCATTTTAAATCAACAATAACTGCATTCTCAAAATCAAGAGTAATATCGTTATTGTCATACACGCCGAGTGTTGTGAAGTTTGCTCTTAACGCGTCCGCGCTTACGCTTTCGTCTGCCGGTATACGGTTTCCGTCTTCGTCAAACGCGTCATATACATACCGAGCGGTGTAGGAGTTGGTTTCATGGTGTACGTCTGTATAGAGTACACAGCCCAATTTGCCGCCCGGTTCAGCATTTTTACCAGCATCATTCATCAGGTCAAATCCGGGGTCATACAAAACAAAGCCATCTTTGTAATAGTCAATTGCTATAACACCATCCGAGAAACGCACATCCGTCACAACAACGCTGCCGTATCCGCTGCTCATTTCGTATCTAATCGGGTACTGTCCTATTTTCCGCTCTATTACATTGACCTGTCTGTCACCGTCATGCGGTTTCAGTTTAAGCGGCACGATTTTCAGCTGCTTTGTATTGATATTCGCTTTCAGGAATTCAAATGAATTAATTGACGAACCGTCCACACTTCCCGATAAACCTGTATTCAGAATATCAAGACTCGTGTCATTTTCATCATATAGTGCAAAACCGTTATAGAGCAGTTTTGAGGCAAGCCCATCATCGCTATCGCTTGGCTCAGTACTCACCACGAGCTGATTACCAAACGGTGACAATATTACTTTATCAATATTTACACCAGTCGAAAGTGGTACATTGATATCCTTGGCAAGTGTTTCAACCTCTACCGCTGACTTATCAACATCTGCTGAGACATACCAGATTACTGCCATGTCCTCATCCGTAATCTCATCTATTTCCTCTTTATATAGCTTAAGCATTGCAGCCGAATCGTAACTGCCCATATACAGTTCTACCTTGAATTGTTCAGGAATTTCATTAACTGAGATATTGTACTTGCCTGCTGCTTTATAAGTGTACGGATCAACAAAATAGCCATCCTCACTGTTGTTATTTTTATGATACATCGCCAGACTGCCGTCTATAACGCATTCTATATTCCAATTATTCTCCTCGACTGCGGCGTTTGGCGCCAGCGGGTCATCGCCCCTGTAGAATGGTTTATCTGACGTGACCGTATAAAACACATGAACAAAGTTATCGTCTGCTGCTACGTTGTCAAGCGTCAGTGTTGTTCCGTTCTTAGTCATGCTCACGCCGATTTCCTCGTTATACTTTGCAAGCTCTTCAAGGCTCGTCATTTCAGTTGCCTTTTCACTCTGGAAATAGCTTATAATACTGCTTATCGCATCTCGTCCCTCCGGAGATGCAGCCAAAGCCGTTGAAATTCCAATAACCGCCGCGCACGCAGCAATCGCCGCTGTCTTTAATATCCTATACCTCATATACTGTTTCCTTTCCGGAGGATTGGCATTTATGACGCTATGCACTCTTGCTTTCACAGCACCTGAGTCAATTTTCAAATCCACTGCCGGAATATGCATTTCATCCGTCAATCTTTTTAATCTCTTATTCATTGCCTTACCTCCTTTTCGATTAAAATTTCCTTTATCTTTTTACGTCCTCTCGAAAGTTTGGTTTTGACAGTTGATACAGGAAGTCCTGTCACCTCCGCTATTTTTGATATTTTTTCCTCATAGTAGTAATACCTCAAAAATATCTCGCTGTCAGGCTCGCCCAGACTTTTTATTATCTCCAGCATAAAGCTACGCTCTTCTTTTTTCTCAATATCCTCATACACGTCGCCATGTAAAGAAATGATATTCTCATTTATTTCCTCACCGGGACACAGGCTGCGCAGCTTATTCTTAGCAGTATTCCTCGCAATTGCGGCAAGATATGTTCTTACACTACCCTTTTCACTGTCAAGCGTTCCGGCGTTTCTCCATAGTGACAGAAACACATCTGAAACGACTTCTTCCACATCCTCCTGCTGCATCATTGCGCCGATGACGTTATACACGATAACAGTCACATACGGCGTATATAGCTCTATTACCTTTTCCAGCGCGCCGTATCTGCGTTTCTTTAATTTGCCGAGCAGTTTTTTTTCGTCTGTCAAGACCTGTACCTCCCTTCCGGCTATGCTAAGCAACGTTACTTACAATACTATATACACAGAAAATTTCAATTTGGTTTCATTTCGGATAAAATTTTATCGAAAATGGCTGCGGCAAAACAGGAGTTTCACCACAGCCATTTAATTCAATGTGCCAATGTCATCCGTCATCGTATTTTCTTACATTCCAAATAAAATCTCTTATCCGCAGCCTCACCCATTGAGAAGGTTTTCCGCGGCAAAGAGCCGTCCTTTATAACGGTTGTGAAAAGGTCATTTTTTTCCATTGCCCCAACCATAAATCCTATTGTGTTTTCCGCTTTTGCAAGATTCTTTACAACGTCGTTGCCGTGGATATAATCAATCCTTCCGCCGTTTTCCGTAAGGTATTTATCAAGAAATTTCTGCAGCGTTCCGACAGGGAGGTTTGAATCAGTCTCGGTCACATACACGCTGCCCTCATTCCCCGCGTACACATAATCAATCCTCTGTCCGCCGTTATCTGTATACGAAGCATTGTAATGCTCAACGAACGCGTCAAGCAGCTTTTGGGGTTCAGTATCAAATATAACGCGCTGAATAGGCTCAAATTCCAGAGCTGCATCGTGTATATTTTCAAGCTCAACAAGCGCGTAACGCGCGGGGTGAGTTTCAATTTCAGCTTCTGAAAGTCCCTTCTTTATTTCCTCCCAGCAGGTCTTTGCAGTCGCAAGCGAATGGTTTCCGTCCCCGGCAGCGAACATAAGCACACCCGTATCTTCTACGCCGTATTTTTTGTTAAACGCGTCCTTATCAGCAAGCTTTTCTATAGCGCTGAGTACCGTGTTTTTTGCCGAATCGTTTACGTTATATCCCACAATGTGACCTGAATTCTTCATAAGGTCAAAGTCATATACCTTTTCAAACTTATCTGTCATTTTTTCAAGCGGCTCAATAACGGCTTTTTCTCTGTCGTCTATGAGTATCAGTATATGCGGTATTTCAAGCGGCGCGTTCTTTCTTATTCGCTGTCTCGGCGGAATACGCTCAATAATTGTTCCCTCAGTAGCGCGCACGGCTGACTCGGAGCCTTTAGAAAAGTCATATTCCTCCAAATCAAGCATACCGATAAGTCCGTGACGCGTTTTACCGTTCGGCTGGGTGCGCTTTACATATATAAATGTGTCCTTATACTCCTTAAAAAGTCCGTTTTTAATATATTCCTCCATTGTCGCGTTTATCTTATTGATACGTTCCTCCCCGTCTCCGTCGTCAAGATATACCTCAGGGAAAATAATATTTAGCGTTGACGGTTCATTGCCCACTATGTTTTTCACGTCCTCCCAATATTCTCTTTCCGAGGTGTACTGGTCGCACGCAACCACGCTCCATTTTGTGAAATCAATATTTTGCGGAATAAGTATATCCGCTGTTCTGAATATAGCCATATTTTTATCCTCCTTATGTAAATAATGTGATAAGAGTTGACTGTGGGGACGGTTCTCTCTGTCATATACCTGTGACAGGAGAACTGTCCCCCTGTCAACCCCGTGCTGACATTGTCGTGACATGGGGACGGTTCTCCTTTCACATCCATAGGCGTGACAGAGAGAACCGTCCCCAATGTCACTCTGTGCCGCTAAATTTCAATTTATATCTTTATAATATCTTCAAACACGCAATCAGTCGCTTTCTGAACATCCGACGGAGCGATAAGCAGAGTGCAGCCGCACTTACCGCCGCTTACAGCAATTTCAGTAAAGTCCTCCGCGCTTTTATGGATATATGTCGGATATTTTTTCTTCATCCCTATCGGCGACACTCCTCCGCGTATATACCCGGTAAGAGAAAGCAGCTCCTTCACATGAATCATTTCTGCTTTCTTATTACCTGACACCTTCGCAAGCTTTTTCAAATCAACCTCATGATTTACCGGTATACAGCTTACCATTATCCCTGTTTTATCGCCGCGCGCAACAAGTGTTTTGAACGACTTTTCGGGCGGTATGCCGGTTATAGCGGCAATAGTTTCTCCGAAATGCTCTCCAACCTCTTCCGCCTCATATTCAATTGTTTCATATTTGATCTTCGCCGCGTTCAGAAGCCGCATCGCATTTGTTACAGTTTTCTTTTCCTTTGCCATTCTATTCTCCATTCCGCCGCATAGCGGCACAATTTGTAACGTTTTCACTTTATTTCAGTTCAACGATTGTTACCCCGTCTTCGCCCTCACCGAATCTGCCGTTACGGTAGCCTGTGACGTATCTATGCTTTTTTAGATAGCCCTGAATACCCTTTCTCAAAATTCCGGTTCCCTTGCCGTGGATTATGCTTACAGGTGATATTCCCGCAAGATAGCAGTCGTCAAGGAATTTCTCAACGTTCATCCATGCCTCTTCAAGATTCTGACCTCTCACGTCCACCTCGGTTGACACAGTCTTTGCCTTAGATTCAAAAGTTCTCGCAGTACGCGTATACTTGTCCGCAAGCTCCTTTGACGTTTTTTCCTCAATCTTCCTGAGATTAGTCACATGCACGTCCATCTTTATAATACCTGCCTGCACGCGCACATTGCCGTTTTTATCCGGCTCTTTAAGAACAGTCGCTTCCTGGTTCATGTCCACAATCTTAACAGCCGCTCCGGGCTTCAGATCCTTTGGCGGTTCAACATACGTCTTTTTTGGCTTAGCTGCTCTCGCCATCGCCTTGTCTATCGTGTCTTCCTTTTTACTAAGCTTATCACGCATCGCCGCAGTTTTCTTATCAAAGCCGGCAGTCATGCCATTCTGACGCATTTTTTCAAGGTCGCGGATTATGCTGTTCGCTTCCTCCTTCGCATCCATCACGAGAATTTTAGCTTCTCTGCGCGCATCGTCAAGTATACGTGATTTATTTTCTTTCAGCTTTATCCTGTCATTTTCAAGCTGACGGCGCAAATCCTTAAGCTCGTTCTTCATCTTTGTCGCCTCGTCCGCTTCCTTACGCGCGCGGGCGCGGTTTTGCTCAAGGTCTGTTATTACGTCCTCAAACTTAATATCTTCATCGGAAAGTATGTCGTTTGCTCTGTCTATAACACGTTCATCAAGTCCTAAGCGTCTGGAAATAGCAAATGCGTTAGACTTGCCCGGTACTCCTATAAGCAGCTTATACGTAGGCTGCAGCGTTGCAACGTCAAATTCGCATGAAGCGTTCTCTACCCCGTCCGTTGAAAGAGCAAAGAGTTTTAGTTCGCTATAATGCGTTGTTGCAACGGTAGTAACCTTTTTAGCGCGCAGAAATTCCAGTATTGATATAGCCAACGCCGCGCCCTCCGTAGGGTCTGTTCCCGCGCCTAATTCGTCAAACAGGACAAGCGAATTATAGCTCACGCTTTCGAGGATTTTCACAATATTAACCATATGCGATGAAAATGTTGAAAGACTCTGCTCTATAGACTGTTCATCACCAATATCAGCAAATATGCTGTTAAACACAGCCGCTTCACTATTGTCCTGCGCCGGTATATGCAGTCCGGCGGCAGCCATCAGCGAAAACAAGCCTATAGTTTTAAGCGTTACAGTCTTTCCGCCCGTGTTAGGGCCTGTGACAACAATCGTGTCGTAATCGCCGCCAAGCATTATATCGTTTGCAACAACCTTATCCTTATCAATAAGCGGGTGACGCGCCTTTTTATATCTTATAATACCCTTGTCATTTAAAACAGGCTCATTCGCGTCCATATCGAGTGACAATCTGCCTTTGCAGAATATAAAGTCAAGCTCCGTCACGTTTTTGAAGTCAACAAAAATAGTATGGCTGTTTTCTGCCACAAGCGCTGACAGCTCAGCCAATATGCGCTCAATCTCGCGCTGCTCTTTACTCATCAGATCGCGTATCTCATTATTACTGTTCACAACGCTCATAGGCTCTATAAACAGCGTTGCTCCGCTCGCTGAGGTGTCATGCACGATTCCGTTTACTTCGCTGCGGTATTCGCTCCTTACAGGGATAACGTACCTGTCAGAGCGCATAGTCACAATCGGGTCCTGCAAAAATTTTCTGTAATAATTTGACCGCACCATTGAATCAAGACTTTCCTTGATTTTCGCGTTCAGATTTCTTATTTTTCTTCTTATTGTATTAAGCTCACTTGAAGCGTCGTCCGCAATCTCATTTTCTGAAACGATGCAGGAATTTATTTTATCCTCGAGCTGTTTAGCGGTTATTATGTTCTCGGCTATTCCGTGTAAAACATTACATTCCTCAGCCGCCTCGCCGAGATACGATTTCATTCTCCTTGCTATATACAAGAGTCTTGACACATTAATAAGCTCCTTCGCATGCAGAACGCCGTCGCGTTCACTCCGCTTTACCGCTCCGAGTATACTGCTTTCCACAGACAAATTAACAGGCGGAGAACCAAGCTTCAAAAGTGTGCTCATCGCCTCTGTCGTCTCTTTCTGAGCTGTTCTTGCTTCGTCTATTTCAGTATACGGTACAATTTCTGCGATACGTTTTTTCACATCCGCGCTCTCCGTATATGACGAAAGACGTTCAAGTATTTTATCAAATTCAAGCGTCTTTAATGATTTTAATTGTTTTTCTGGCATATATTTTTCTTCCTTTATACTAATATAAATTATAGTTTATCTGTGTACCTCTCTGCAATACGTCTTCCCTATTTTTCGGCGCTCCGCGCACCAGTATTCGCTTTGCGAATGCTATATTTCATATACCTTTAAATTGGAATACTCACCAATCATCGGCGCCATCTGCCTAAAGCCTATCTTTCCGCCGCCTAAAACCGCGCCGTATTCTTCACCGTCATCCTGCCAGGAGAATACGTTAAGGTCGTTTATTATAAAATCTATTTTTCCGTCCTTTTTCACAAGCTGTATATGATAGCTCTCGAATGCGTCCTCCACGTTCGGAATAGGATCAGCGCCCTGCACAACAAGATGAAAACCCTTGCTTTTTCTGAGGTTGCAGGTATGAAATCCCCTCTCGTCCTCCCACTTACGTCTGAAATACGAAACGTGGTACGCGTTAATATCGCCCGAGTGATAGAGGTTATACTGTCCGTCACGCGGAGCAAGCGACTTATCAAACAAGTCCTCTCCTCCGCAGCCTTTGGCGCAGAAAAACAGTATCGCCAGTCCCGGTTCCTCTATAGGACGAAAATCCCATTCTATAATAACGTCAGACGGAAAATCCTCATTGCACCAGTACACAAAATTGGATTTCTGTCCCAAATCAGCCGACAGAGCGTTTTTCATACGCATTTTTCCGTTTTCAAAATAAATCTCAGCGCTGCCTTCAAGCCGGAAGTCCTTCACGTCCTCCGCACAAGACAGTTTATTTTCATAAATTAACTTAGCCATGTCTTTTCCCTCCGTAGTCTAGACATAAATATTATTAATATTATACCAGTATTTCATCTCAAAAACAATATTTTCATGACAATTATATTAAAAAGGTTGAAAAAGAGGTTAAAATAGTATACAATGTATTTATATACTAATATGGAGGTACATAACATTATGTGTGGTATAGTAGGATATATCGGAGAACAGCAGGCTGCTCCGATTTTACTTGATGGACTTTCAAAGCTTGAATACAGAGGATATGACAGCGCCGGAATTGCCATTTTTAATAATAATCAAATAGAAATTGCAAAAGCTAAGGGAAGATTAAGCGTTCTTGCCGAAAAAACAGACAATGGAAATGCTATTAAGGGTACAATGGGTATAGGTCATACAAGATGGGCAACGCATGGCGAGCCGTCAGACGTGAACTCTCATCCTCATATTTCAATGTCCGGCAGATTTGCGGTTGTACATAATGGCATTATTGAGAACTATGCATCTTTAAAGAAGAAGCTTACAGAAAGAGGCTTTGAGTTTATTTCTGAAACAGACACAGAGGTTATCGCGCATCTTTTTGAGTATTACTACAAGGGCGATATTATGGACGCTATGATAAGAGTTATTAACCGTGTGGAAGGCTCATATGCTTTAGGCGTTCTTTGTTCTGATTATCCAGACCAGTTCATAGCAGTAAGAAAAGCCAGCCCGCTAATTGTAGGTCTTGGCGAAAAGGAAAACTTCATAGCATCAGATGTTACGGCTATACTAAAGCATACAAGAGATATCTATTATCTTGATGATAATGAGATGGTAGTTCTTAAAAAAGACGGCGTGAAAGTCTATAATAAGGATAAAGAGGAAATCACAAAGGAAAAGTTTACTGTTGACTGGGATGTCAGCGCGGCTGAAAAGGGCGGCTATGAGCATTTTATGATGAAGGAAATCGAGGAGCAGCCAAAAGCAATCCGTGACACTATAAGCCCCAGAATCAAAGACGGTAAGATTGTACTTGATGATATTTCTCTTACCGCTGAGGATATTAAAAATATAAATAAAATATATATAGTTGCCTGCGGCAGCGCGTACCATGTCGGAGTTGTCGGAAAGTATGTCATTGAAAAGATGTGCCGTATTCCTGTTGAGGTTCAGGTCGCTTCCGAGTTCCGCTACTGCAATCCTATTATAAATAAAAACAATCTTGTAATAGTAATAAGCCAGTCCGGCGAAACTGCTGATACTCTCGAGGCGCTAAAGGAAGCAAAAAAACGTGGCGCAAGAATACTTTCAATTGTAAACGTAGTCGGCAGTTCTATTGCAAACGCTTCAGATGATGTAATCTACACATGGGCAGGTCCTGAGATAGCAGTTGCAACAACAAAAGCCTATAGCACACAACTTGTGGTTATTTACCTTATCGCTGCTTATATGGCGGAAAAACTCGGCATGCTCACTTCAAGCGAATACACAGACTTCATTTCAGAAATAGAAGCGCTTCCCGATAAGGTTGCTAAAATACTGGAATCAAAAGAGGAATTGCAGTATCTTGCATCAAAGTTCTTTAACTGTCATTCTATATTCTTTATAGGAAGAAATCTGGACTATGCCGTATCACTTGAAGGCTCGCTTAAATTAAAGGAAATATCATATATACACAGCGAGGCATACGCGGCAGGCGAATTAAAACACGGTACTATATCTCTTATCGAAGACGGCACGCTTGTTGTTGCTCTGGCTACAGGCAAGGAGCTGTTCGACAAGACTGTTTCAAACATGGAGGAGGTTAAGGCAAGACATGCTGTTGTGATGGGTGTTACAACGGAAAATCGCGAAATTTCAGAAAAAGCAGTTGATTACATAATAGAAATTCCTGAAGCACACGAAATACTTCTTCCTTCTCTTTCGGTTGTTCCTTTACAGCTTTTCTCATATTATGTTGCATCATTAAAAGGCTGCGATATAGATAAGCCGAGGAATTTAGCAAAGTCGGTTACGGTAGAATGATGTGCTGCCTCTCTTGACAATTTCATATAAAATCACCATTTTTTACTTTTACAAGAATTATGTAAATTTTTGAATAATACACAAGAAAAGAAATCATAATAAGTTCATAGCCAATAATTATTATGTATATTATAGGAGGAATTTATTATGAAGGCCACAGGAATAGTAAGGAGAATTGATGATTTGGGAAGGGTTGTTATTCCTAAGGAGATACGCCGTACAATGCGTATCCGCGAAGGAGACCCTCTTGAAATCTATACAGAAAAGGACGGCGAGGTAATTTTCAAGAAGTACTCACCTATCGGTGAGCTTGGTGATTTCGCCGCGAATTATGTTGAAACACTCGCAAAGGCAAGCGGACACGGCGCATGCATAACAGACCGTGACAGCGTTATTGCCGTTTCAGGTCTGCCGAAGAAAGAGCTTATTGAAAAGCCTGTCAGCAGCGAGCTTGAAAATGTCATGAATGAAAAGATTGTCATTAGCTATAAAGACGGCAAACCGGTCACAATTGCAGACGGTGTTGACAAATATAACGCCGGAGTGGTTGTTCCGATTGTTTCAGAGGGTGATACTATCGGTTCGGTTCTTTTCATTATGAAGGAAGGTGAACAGCCCTCTGAGGTTGATGAAAAGCTTGCTGAAAGCGCTGCCGGCTTTCTCGGAAAACATATGGAAGGCTGAATTTAAATTTATGCAGATTTATATTGAAAAGGATACAGCAAAACAATATCACGTTTTGCTGTATCCTTTTTCACATTCTATGTTATCTGTGACGTCTTTCAAATTTACGTCTTTCTCTATACTTTTCACGATTATCAAACCGTCTGTGTTCTTCTGTCTTTCTATGATGTTTAACCGTCCATATATCGGTCTTTTTCTTTCTAATGACACTGTTAATCTTTTCCTTGACATTTTCCAATTTACCCTCTTTATTGAGCCACATGAGGATAATAACCGCACAAAGAGCAAGTAATGCTATAATTCCGGATATAATCGCATACAAAGCTCCTCTTTGCGTTGTGTCAATTTCTATATCCCCTTTCAGGTCAGTTTCTTCATCAGGCATCGGAGACTCAGTAGGCTTCATAGGTCCCGGCAACTCCACAGGTCCCACAAGCGCGGGACGTCTTGTCGCACGCGGCTTGGCAGTCGTTCCCGGAACGGATGACGACATTGGGGATGCTGTCTTCGTAGGCTGCATAGTTTTTGATGGGTTAGCTGATGAAGAAGGCTTCGCCGTCGATGAAGATTTTGCTGATGTACTATTTGAGCTTGACGTGCTGTTCGACCTTGTTGATGAACTGCTTGAGCTTGACGAATTGTTCGTTGAAGGAGATGATGTAGCCTGTGCGTTAAGATTCACGGAATCATCAACAGAAAGTCTGAAAATTCCGGATTTTTTCTGCATTTTTCTCAAATGGCTTGTAAGCGCGCACAATGCGTATGAGGTTGCTTCTCCATCAGATTTATTTAAATCTGATGAAAATCCTCCATCACGTTCTCTGTAGTCCATAAGACCGTCAAGAGCGCTGCCGTTTCTTGCAATAAACCGTTTGTCAGTATCAGCGTCAATATTCATTGAGTCAAGCGCGATTACTACCATTGCGGTTGACGCCATATCTCCCCAGTCACCGTCACGGTGCTGTTCGCTTGAGAGATACATAATTGCATTATCCACCGCTTCCTGCGGGCTTACATCAAACGTCCATCCGGTCTGATTCTGAGTGATCGTGTATGCTCCGCCTGTTGCGCAATACGGCGCAAGAGCTGTTATCGCGCAGGCTGTATCATAGACACTGTCACTAAAACTACCGTTTGTGTTCTGATATGATAGAATACCCGCTATAATCTCGTTTCTGTTACGAATCGCCCAATCAGGAACATCGTAGTCACCGCTGTCCAGCGCGATAAGCGCCCAGCTTAATCCTCCTACGCCCGCCCTGTCAACCGGCGCGGTTGCATCACGGTAATAAGTACTGTCAGCTATAAGGTCTCTCCCACCTACATACATTGCGGAACCGCCTGACGCGGCAACGGCTATTGCTGTTTTCTGCATATCCGCCGCATTACTCTCGCTTCCATATGCCGCAACAACACCTTCAAGTCCCGAAAGATACGCTGAATAGTCATAATCTGCTCCCATACGCCTTAAAGCCGTAATATACAGATTGGAACTGTTTGTTCCGACACTGTAGAAAGGATTATCATTCTCATCCTTCCACTCTATCGCTTTCTTCACTGCGTCCTTTAAATCACTTTCGCTTTTCTCAGCGCTCACACATATTGCGGGCAGTATAAGAGCCACAACACAAAGTACTGATATGATTTTTCTCTTCATTATATTAAAAACCCCTTTTTGACGTTTAATTCTCTATACACATTATAAGTATACCACACTTTATTTATAATTTTCAACCGTTATATGTAACAAATATTAATCTTTATTATACTTATATATCAAAATATTGCTCATATTGTCATTAAATTAAACTAAAATAGCTGTTATTTAATTGTTTTTATAAAATCAAGTATGTTATGATAAGTATATAGGTTTTAGTGAGAAAGTGAGGTAAGAAATGAAGAAATTTATAATTGCACTACTCTGTATCGCTTTGACAGCGCCTTACGCGGTCATTCCTGTCAGTGCGGCGGATGATAAGGCTACGGAGACAATAAGCTATAACTATACTTATACCTCCGCAAACGGCTACTCCGATGAAGATGTGCATACACGCGAAATGGAAAAGCTTGACCGCGGCCTTGTTGCGGTTAAGGTTGACAGCGGCGTATACTTGAGCTGGAGGCTTTTTGATAGCGAGGACGCTATTTACGGCAGTGCGGAAAACAATGTATCATTCAAGGTATATCGCGACAGTGAGGAAATAGCAGACGTGGAGAACAGCACAAATTACGTTGATTCACAAGTCGGAACAAGCTACAGCGTAGCTCCCGTTGTGGACGGCATTGTGGGTGAAAAATGCAAGGCTGTGACAGTTTACGAAAACAGTTATTTTGACATTCCGATTAAACAGCCGGCAAGCGAAACTATAATAACTCCAAGCGGAGAAACCGTCGGCACATTCAACTTCTCACCCGCTGACTGTTCTACAGGTGACCTTGACGGCGACGGCGAATATGAAATAGTCATAAAATGGATATCATCGGAACATGACGTAGGCTCACCGGGCGATGGAATAGGTTCATTTTCCGGAACAGTGCGCTTTGCGGCTTATAAGCTCGACGGAACAAAGCTATGGGATAATGACATAAATCTCGGTAAAAATGTATATTCAAGCGCGCATACTGTACAGTTCCTTGTATACGATTTTGATGGTGACGGTAAGGCTGAAATGATGTGCCAGACCTCGCTCGGCTCCAAGGATGCAAAGGATAGGTATGTATCACACAGCGCGAAAAATGACGATTATATATCGGAATTTACCGATGAGGATAATGAAAATACGGATTATAGACCTGATTGGGGACCCGTACATACCGGAGAAGAATTTCTGACAGTATTCAACGGCGAAACGGGCGAAGCAATAGATACGATAGATTTACCGACAGCGCGCGGAGACAATGACGGCGCATGCTTCGGAGACACCAGCGGTAACCGATCAAACAGATTTCTTGCAAGCGTCGCATATCTCGACGGACAAAAGCCATACGCTGTTTATCTCAGAGGCTACTATTTCGGCAGAAACGGCAGACAGCGTACAAGTATTGCAGGTATAAGCTTTGACGGCAATACCCTTTCTCCCGATTACCGTTTTGATACAAAGAGCGGACAGCCCGGCTATTACAATGGCGCAGCTAAATATGTCGGCAACGGCAATCATAACTGTACGGTTGCCGACGTTGACGGTGACGGCAAGGACGAGTTTATCACCGGCGCGCTCTGTATGGAGGTTGATGACGACAACCAGTTCAGACCCAGATGGTGTACCTTCATGGAGCACGGCGACGCTCTACATATAGGCGACTATGATCCGACTATTGAAGGTCTTGAATTCTTTACGGTTCACGAGGATGCAGGTCCAAACAAAATGAGTGGTAAGGAAGTTGAAATCAACTTCGGAATGACGGTTATAAACGCTGATACAGGTGATATTATCTTCCATCAGCCCAGCGGTGACGATAACGGCAGAGGTATAATGGCTAACATCGGTGCGGGCGGATACTATCAGATTACAAGTGCAAATGCAGGAACATTCCGTTCAAACGGCGGTTCAAGCTTTACCGCCGGTAATTATGGCATGAGCCAAAATTTCCGTATTTTCTGGGACGGCGATTTGTATGACGAACTCCTTGACGGAACAAGCGTAACCGATTGGAACGGCAGCGGTATGAACAGTATATTTTCAGCTTCACGCGGCTATACAAAAATCAACGGAACAAAATCAAACCCCGGCTTGCAGGCTGATTTATTCGGCGACTGGCGCGAGGAGCTTATTTACCCGGCAAGCAACGGAACCAGCTTAAGAGTATTCATGACAACAACACCGACAGACTACAAAGTTAAAACTCTTATGCATGACCCTGTATACCGCAGCGGTGTCGCGGCAGAGCAGACAGCGTATAATCAGCCGCCGCATGTTGGCTTCTATCTTGCGGATGAAATGTTTAAGCCTGAAATTACAAATATGGAAATCACAAATGAGCCAACAAAAAAAGTTTACGCGCTTGGCGAGGAGCTTGATACTGACGGTCTGGAAGTGACAGTAACATATAAGGACGAGACCACAGAAACAGTAAACTCATATGGAATATCAGGATATAATCCTAATATTTTGGGAGACCAGACAATAACCGTTACATATCACGGACTTACTGCTTTCTTTGTAGTAACAGTGAAAGAAGTGACCGGTATAATCATGGTTAGCCCTCCGAATAAAACGGAATACAAGCAGGGCGAGCAGCTTGACCTTACCGGCATGGTAATTGAGGCTACATATTCAGACGGCACAACCGTTAATGTTAATAACTACACTGTATCGGGTTACTCCCCGGGTACTACCGGAGAGCAGACGATAACTGTTTCATACGCGGACTTTAGCGTGACATTCCTTGTAACGGTCAAAAAGGCAGATCTGTCCGCGTTAAACGGTACTTATTCAACAAGTTCCACACAGTCGTCAAACCAGCGTATAGAACTCGGCTCATTCGCAGACTCATTTGTCATAGAACATACATTTAAAATAAACTCTATGCCGGCTACTGCAAACCGCGGCAAACAAAACTATAGCGGCTTCGTTATGAGATTCATGTCCGCCAACAAAGGAGTAGGCAGCGGATGGGCGCTTATATACTCAGGCAATAACGCTTCTTCAGCGGATATTATCTGGAAAAATGCCGCAAATAACGCACCATATATCACATCACGAAATGCTCCGATTAAAGCCGGTGAGGAATATTCCGTAAGATATGTGTTTACCGAGGTAGCTACCGGAAACGGCGCGTTAGTTGATTTTTATATATATGATTCAAACGGAAAAGAAGTCGTTAGCGCAAAAAATCTTGACATGCGCAATCTGACAAGTGACAATCAGAAAGTTGAGCCTGTAACGGCTGTAGAGATATATAATCAGGCGCGTCAGGACGCTGAGTCGAGCATTACCATTGATAATGCGCGGATTATAATCAACGGACTTGTCGATGTGAACGGACGTAATGTATCATTTAACGTGAACAATGCCGAAAAGCTTGGTACAATCGACATATATGCGGCTAAATACAGTAACGGGAAGCTCTCTGATGTGGCAAAACTTGACGATGCGAAAGCGGGTATGAGTTCCGCGAGTCTCACATTTGACCCTGATAAAATATTTGTGTGGGACAGCATGAAGCCTGTAGATTTATGGACTAAACCCATTGAATAATACGAAATAAAAAATCACTCCCCGTAGTTGGGAGTGATTTTTTATTGTCTTAATCAGATTATCACGGCTGCTTACCGATATAAGCAAGGATACCGCCGTCAACATAAAGTACGTGACCGTTTACAGCGTTTGAAGCGTCTGAAGCAAGGAATACAGCCGGTCCTGTTAATTCCTCAGCCTGAAGCCATCTGCCTGCAGGAGTTCTGCCGCAGATAAACTGGTCAAACGGATGTCTTGAACCGTCTGCCTGCTTTTCACGAAGCGGAGCAGTCTGCGGAGTAGCGATGTAACCCGGACCAATACCGTTACACTGAATATTGTCAGCGCCGTACTCAGCACAGATGTTTCTTGTAAGCATCTTAAGTCCGCCCTTTGCAGCAGCATAAGCTGAAACTGTTTCGCGGCCAAGCTCTGACATCATTGAGCAGATGTTTATAATCTTACCATGACCCTTCTTAATCATTGAAGGAATAACTGCCTTTGACACAATAAACGGAGCGTTAAGGTCAACGTCAATAACCTGTCTGAACTCAGCAGCTGTCATATCGCACATAGGAATTCTCTTAATGATACCTGCATTGTTAACAAGAATATCAATAACGCCTACCTCGGCCTCTATCTTCTTAACCATATCCTGTACCATTTCCTCGTTTGTTACGTCGCAAACATAACCATGTGCGTCGATACCGTCAGCCTTGTATGAATCAAGACCCTTGTCCACAAACTCCTGCTTAATATCGCAGAATACAATCTTTGCGCCACACTTTGCGTATGCTGAAGCAATAGCGTAGCCGATACCGTAGGAAGCGCCTGTTACAAGCGCAACCTTGCCTTCAAGGCTGAAGTTTAAAAAATCACTCATTGTAAATTTTCCTCCTTATTTTGTTTGTTTATTTAATATAAAAATATTAACGAATCAAAGCGCTTTCAGAAATTTGCCGAGACAAGACAGCCGCCGCGCCGATGTATGTTTATACTTCAAGCGGCGGATAACGCCGTATCGGCGGATTTATGGGAGCGCGTTACTGTAGCGGGTCAGGACGATATATCAAATGAGAAAAATTACCCTCTATATCCTTGTACCAATATGTTTTAAGTCCCTTCGCATTCTCTGAAACGTCATGAACCTCTTCCACTCTGTCGTCAGCCTTAAGCTTTGCAACAATCTCATCAAAAGCCTTCGGCGAAACCGAAAATGCAATATGTCTTATACCTGCGGACTTTTCAACATCATTCGGCTTCTCATCTGTAGCCGTGACAAATTCTATCATACTGCCGTCCGCAAACTGCAGAAAATATGTGCCTTTGCCATTGTCATAAACTACTCTTCCGCCGTACATCTCCATGTACCAGTCCTTCAAAGCAGCTGTGTTTGGTGAAACTACGGCTATATGCTCTATGCCCTGTACCATACTAATCACTCCTTATTATAATATTATAAGGATATTATAGCATATTTTCCCAATGAATGCAACCAAATTATCAAATTTTTCGGTAGTTTTGTATCATAGTGGCTCATTCTCACCGCACATCATGGAATTACGGTGAACATTCATAAAACCGGCTTTAAAATTATCAAGGTATTTTTCCATCGCGTCAATAACACTCTGCGGTTTCAGATTATAAACGCTGCCTATAGCTATGCACATTTTTAAAACAAGCACTCCGTCTTTATCACTGAGCTTTTCAATGCTATATATATACGGACGTATATCCGATTCCTTAACGCCGCTTTTGCTCTTTTTCATGACCTTTAATTCAGAACTGTCAAGGAGCTTTTCCGTATCCGCTATTCCTTCGTATTCCAGCTCGACAGTATATTCCGCTCTGTCAAGCTTCGTGAGGTCTATTTCCTTGCCTTCTACTTTCTTTGCGGCAAGAATTTTATATCCCGGCGGAAACGCATTATTTATTGTATTAATTATATCCTGCTCACTGTAATCTCCGTCAAATCCAACCTTCATATACTCACAGTCCGATGTCACTCCGACAGATAAAGGCTGCGCCACAGTCATAACAGGATGCGGATTAAAGCCCTGCGAGAATATAAAATTCAGGTCTGTTCTTCGTATAGTACGGTGAAACAGACGCACAAAATCCAGGTGCGAGATGTACTTCACGCGCTCATCACGTGAATATTTCAAAATATAATTACTCATAGCACACCCCCGCGCCGAAAGACTTCACTCCGCAACCTGAGCATTGCTCACGGCAGTGCGGCGTCGTCTTAGCCTCTTTAGCCTTTTCATTTTCACGGATAAGAAACTCTTTACTGACTCCCACATCTATATGCTCCCACGGAAGAACCTCGTCATAGCTTCTTTCGCGCACAGTATAAAAATCAGGGTCAATTCCGAGTTCTTCAAAGCTCTGCATCCATGTATCAAACTTGAAATGCTCGCCCCAGCCGTCAAATTTACAGCCGTTTTCTACCGCCTTTATTATAACATTACAAAGACGTCTGTCGCCGCGCGCGAACACACCCTCAAGATAGCTGGTCTTATTGTCATGCCAGTTGTAGCGTATGCGGCGTGATTTAATCGCGCTTTTCAATTCATTCTGCTTTTCAATAAGCATATCACGGCTGTCCTGCTTCGCCCACTGGAATGCGGTAAATGGTTTTGGTACAAAGCTTGATGTGCTGACAGTTATATTTATCTGCTTAGCTCTCTCCTCTTTTGGGATGGCAAAATAAACGTCCAGAACCTTCTCTGCAAGATCGGCTATACCATGCACATCTTCCATGGTTTCAGTCGGCAGTCCTATCATAAAATACAGCTTCACGTTTGTCCAGCCGCCGCGGAAAAGTAAATCAGTGGACTTTATTATATCTTCCTCGTTTATATTTTTGTTGATAACGTCTCTTAATCTTTGTGTTCCCGCCTCGGGAGCAAAGGTTATGCCTGTCTTTCTCACCTTCTGAACCTTTTCCATTAATTCCAGAGAAAAATTATCTATTCTTAATGACGGCAGAGAAAGTCCTATCTTCTTTTCTTCGGTAATTTTAAGAAGCCCGTCAGTCAGCTCACGCAGTCCGCCGAAATCGCTCGTTGAAAGCGACGACAGCGATATTTCATCATAGCCGCTGCAGGAGAGCAGCTTATCAGCTATTCCTAAAAGCTTCCCGGGTTCTCTTTCGCGTAGTGGTCTGTAAATATACCCCGCCTGGCAGAAACGGCAGCCTCTGAGACACCCGCGCATAACTTCAAGCATAACCCTGTCATGCACAACTTCTCCAAACGGCACAATAATCGTCTCAGGTGCGTACGCGTTATTGAAATCCTTCATTATCCGTTTTTTTACTGTCGCCTTAGCGTGAGGATTATTCGGCGTAACGCTCTTTACCGTTCCGTCATCATTATACTCAACATCATAAAATGACGGGACATATATACCCTCAATCTCCGCAATCGCTTCAAGGTAATCCCGCTTATTTTGTTTTCCATTTCTTTTCCACTTCACATATTCGTCAACAACCTCGTGGATTAATTCCTCGCCTTCACCCATCATAAAAAAGTCAAAAATATCAGCGACAGGCTCTGCGTTATACGCGCACGGACCGCCGCCGCAGATTATCGGATATGTTTCATCTCTATCCTTTGAAAGCACAGGAATATCAGCTAATTTAAGCATATTCACAACGTTTGAATACGAAAGCTCATATTGGAGAGTAAAACCCATCATATCAAAGTGTGTCACTTCGTCTCCTGATTCAAGCGCGAAAAGACGCATACCATGTTTTTTCATTTCATCTTCCATATCGGTCCAGGGAGCAAACACCCTCTCACAGTATGTGTCGGAACGCTCGTTAAGAGTGTGGTACAGTATTTTAAGTCCCAGATGTGACATCGCTATTTCGTATGTATCCGCAAAGCAGAAGGCGAAACGCACCTCTGCCGCAGACGGGTCTTTCAGAACGCAGTTAAGTTCCCCGCCCGTATAGCGGGTCGGCTTGGTTACGGCTGAAAGTATTTTATCCTTAATTGTTATCATATTCTTCTCCCGCGGTGTTTTCCTTTG
This sequence comes from Oscillospiraceae bacterium, assembly GCA_022509025.1. GTDB lineage: Bacteria > Bacillota > Clostridia > UBA1381 > UBA1381 > Hominilimicola. The sequence continues at coordinate 39,510 of JAFLUB010000014.1, forward strand.
ACGCTTTTTTCTCTTTCCGGTTTGCAATGAATCCGTTAACCTTATCAATCATGCCCGGCATAAGATCAATAATTTTATCTACAGGCGTTGAGCCGCTGTTCATGGGGATAAGACGTACATTTGAGTTGTTTATTACAAGAAATGCCTCAGCTTTAACAGACGCTCCTCCGCCCATTCCGCCGCCGAAATGAGTGTCATCATTTTTCTTCGCGTCAAATTCACTGCCGCCGCCGCCGAATCCGAATGAAACTTTTGATATAGGAACAATGATTGTCCCGTCCTCCATCGCCATAGCTTCGCCCACAACAGAGTTCGCGTCAATCATACCTTTGAAATTTTCCGTTACTCTATCAAGCATTTCGCTTACTTTATTCTCACCCATTACTCTTTATCCTCCTGCTTATTTTCATTATTTTAAGCAGCAATATCGCTGCCATCATTCCAAGCTTTAAAATGTAAATTCCGCGCGTTCTTATTTTGCAATAAACACCTGCCGAAACACACAGATTATCGAAATCCGCATTGAGAGACACGTTCCACTTATCAAGCTGCATATGTCTGTCCACTGTGGATATGACATTATATACAATGGTGTTTGCGCCGCCTATGGCAATACCGGTATACATCGGGTCTCCTATACCGAAGCGAGATGAAATATTAAGCTCCTTAATTCTTATAGTTTTACAGAACAAATGAGCAATTAAATCAAATATATCATGTCTGAGTTCTTCATAAACAGCCTTAACAAGCCTTAAAATGTCCTTGATTTTTTTTTCGCCTTTCCGGGCGTCCTCCTTGGCGTCTTTTTCTCCTTCCTTAACGTCTTCTTCTATTTCTTCTTTTTCCTTCTCTGTAGGAAATATTTTTAACCTCACAAACGCGTATTTTATAAATATACCGCCGTCCATTTTATCGTTATAGGATATATCTATAACACAATCCGCGGGAATTATGAGAAGAAGCATTATAACAGCTAATATAATCAGCGTGATATATAAAGCTGTCATAACCATTCCTCCTTTTATAACTCGTCTGACGGGTCTGCGTTCTCTGATACAGGCGGTTCATTTTCTGCCGTATCTTTTATCTCAGATAAAGATGCGTCTACTCCCTGCGCGTCTTTTCCGTCCGGCGTATGTGGTTCTTCATCAGATATCTCAAGCTGAAGTCCCTGTGCCGGTTCTGGATTCAGTTTGCTAAGATCAATCGGCGGCAGTTCTTTAGGGTCTTTCAGCCCAAAACACCGCAGAAAGGTTTCCGTTGTCACATAAAGTATAGGTCTTCCGGGCGCGTCAAGACGTCCCTTTTCCTCTATAAGTCCGCGTTCGTATAACCTGTTCACGCATCCGTCGGAATTTACGCCGCGTATATGCTCAATCTGTCCGCGGGTTATCGGCTGCTTATACGCAATTATCGCCAAAGCCTCCATTGCCGCGTTAGAGAGCGGCTGTCTTCTCTGCTCTCCTAATATTTCCTGTATGTAGCTATAATATTCAGGACGCGAACAAATCTGATACCCTTCTAAGATATCTATAATATTAAATCCACGGCAGTCCCGCTCATATTCCTCTTTCAAATCAGCGACAGCAGCGTTTACCGTTTCAACGTCGGTTTCAAGAACCACTGCAAGCTTTGAAGCCTTCACCGGTTCCCCCGCCGCAAATAATATTCCCTCTATCGCATATTTTAAATTAGTCATTACTATTCTTCCTCGTTGTTAAAATGAAATCCTTCTTATCCTCGTCATAATTTGCATAAAGCCTGCTGAGCCTTATCATTTCAAGCACCGCTAAAAATGTCGCAATCATTTCAGGTCTGGATTGCTCGGAGCTGAAAAGATTTTCAAACCGCACTTTCTTAGAGCGTTTCAAGACCTTGCATATCTTTTCCACCATGTCGTCAACCGAAACCTTCTCCCTGCCGACAATCTGCGAAAATGCGCGTTTCTCCGGCTTAGCGTTGCGAAGGCGGCGGCTCATAATACTGTTAAAAGCTTCTATAAGCTCGTCCGCGGTGTGACTTATATCGTATTCGGGAATCGGAAAATCAATCTTTTCCGACTCACGGAATACCATGTATTTCGTTGAAAACTCACTTTTTCTAAGTTCCTTTGAAGCTTCCTTGAACTGCTGATACTCAATAAGGCGCTTCTGAAGCTCTTCTCTCGGGTCTTCCTCGTCATCATCCGTCTCAGGCTTCGGCAGAAGCATTTTTGATTTAATATATAAAAGATGCGACGCCATAACGAGAAACTCACTTGTGTTATCAAGATTACTCCCCTCTATCCCCTCTATTGCCTCCAGATACTGCGCCGTTATTTCCACAATCGGAATATCATAAATACTGACCTTGTTTTTCTGAATAAGTGTCAGCAACAAATCAAGCGGTCCTTCAAAGGTGTCGAGCTTATATAATATCTTATCCATTCTTGTTCCTCTTCAATTTATAAAATGAGATTAATTCCAACCATCAAAAGGCTCATTATACCGTTCATAAACGCGTTTACTCCTACGCCTATTATTCTGCTGAATGCGCCTGTAAGCGAAAGAACCATTATGAGTATCATTGAATATCTCTCATACTGAAGCATTGTGTAATATGTTTTATCCGGCAGAAACATACCAAGAACCTTTGAGCCATCAAGCGGTGGTATCGGAATTATATTAAAGACCATAAAGCACAAATTTCTTATTGCGAATGCTCCGAAAATCATTCCCGCTATATTCACTACTTTCGACGCTTGGAAGTTAAGTTTTACGCAAATCACATAAATCAAAGCATATATGAGCAACGCAAGAAACGCCATTATCAGGTTAGCTACAGGTCCTGCAATAGCGGTAAGCGCCATGCCTTGTTTACGGTTTTTATAATATCTCGGATCAACCATAACAGGCTTTGCCCATCCGAAACCTGTGAATATCATCAACAGCGTTCCGACAAGATCAAGGTGCGCAAGCGGGTTAACGGTAAGTCTTCCATGCATACGCGGTGTTGGGTCGCCTAATTTCGCGGAAACATACGCATGAGCAAGCTCGTGTCCCGTAAGCGCAACAAGTGTTATCGGCACGTTTATAAGTATATCTGACAAATTAAAACCTAACATAAATCTTTCTCCTATATTCGAATATAGCTATATATATTATATCTGATTTTTATGGAAAAGTAAAGCAGTTTAACAAAAAAAACGGCGCATAAAGCACCGTTTTCTTAAACTTATTTCATTTCCATATTCTTCTTAGCATAGAATTTACGCTTATTCTCGTACATCATGCTATCGCTTCTTTCAATCGTAGCTGAGAAGTTTCTGTCCTGTTCCGGGTCGAACTTGGCATAACCGATTGACATGGTAAGAGTAATTCCATTACCCTTATTCCCCTCTTCAGTTCTGCGGTCAACCTCCTCGACAAATTTCTTTAAATCATCCAAGCTCTTATCCTTCGCGATTATAGTAAATTCATCGCCGCCTATTCTATAAGCAACATAACTCGGATTTTCATTCATAGTATCACGCAAAATCTTCGCTGCGCGCTGGATATACAAGTCACCCATCTGGTGTCCTCTGGTATCGTTTATATGTTTTAAGCCGTTAAGATCTATTGTTATCGCAGAATATCGTTCAACATTTGATGCTTCAGCATTATGCAAATCAACAGAGTATGCATTTCTGCTCTTCAGCCCCGTAAGACCGTCCGTATTGGAAGCATCCTGATACAGCGGATTTGAAATCTTCTTGAATATACGGTGCGAAAATCTTATGGATATAAGGCAGCACAGGAATATTATTATCGCAACAAGATTATGAAGAATAATCTTGAAAGTGCGGACATTCTGCGCGTCTATCATAATTCCCACAACAGCTTTTACGTTACGTCCGTCCTCACTTATCGGATAGAAATTCGCATATCTGTATCCGACATCAGTCAATATGAAATCTCCCGATACTATATAGTTTTTCTCATACATATCGTCCACATATTCACATATCTCTTCTTCAACGCTTCCGCTCTGCACAAAGTACGGATTATTTGCATTCTGTGTGTCAAGAATACAAGTAACGTTATTCTTATTCACATTCTTTTTGTATATAAGAATATCGGATATTGCCATATTATCTTTTATCGCAGACAGATAGCTCATTACAGAACTGTAGGCAGCGTATGGCACCTCATCCTCATAAAGACGTTTATCAAGATGTTCTTCTATAGTATCAAATGTGAGATTCGCTCTTTCATCATAAGCCTCCGTCAGCATCGATACCATTATTGCTGAAGTGACAAGATATATAATAAGACATGAAAAAATCACCAGTGCGCAAGTAAGCACTGATACCTGTACGTTTACTTTATCAAAATTACGCTTCAGAAACTTTCCAAACTTTCTCATAATTTGTAAAACCATTCCTTTTTTTCATGACGTAAATTTTACTTTCTATTCCTATTTTTCTCAATTAACTATTCATAATCATTATATCATATCAGATTTATTTTGACAAGTTGTTGTAATAATTTTCTCTGTTTTTTTATGGATCGTTATTAACGCTTTATCACACTAAAATCTGTTTTCTGACAGTATTTTATCTCGGCAATGAAAAAAGGATGCATCAAATAGATTTTGATACACCCCTGAGCTAATTCGATTTAGATTCTGTTCAAATTATAAAACATCATTCTTGATAAGGTCATCATAAGTCTCGCGCTTTACAACCACTTTGGCATTTCCGTCCGAAACAGCTACTACGGCAGGTCTCGGTATTCTGTTATAGTTGCTTGCCATTGAATAGTTATATGCTCCTGTGGCAAGTACGGCAAGCGTATCCCCCACATTAATCTCCGGCATCATTACGTCTTTAAGTAATATGTCGCCTGACTCGCAGCATTTACCGGCTATTGTGACCTTTTCCACACGCGGCGCGTTTGCGTTATTTGCAACCACCGATTCATATTCCGATTCGTATAAAATATATCTCGGGTTGTCTCCCATTCCGCCGTCTACAGAAACGTACTTTCTGACATTTTTAATATCCTTAATTCCGCCCACTGTATAAAGTGTTATACCGGCTGGAGCGATTATGGAACGTCCCGGCTCCATAAGTATAAACGGCAGCTTCACATTTCTTTTTTGGGCAGTTTCCTTAACAACCTCGCTGACATGTCGCATGTATTCATCATACGGCACAGGGTCGTCATTCCCGGTATACATTATACCGTAACCTCCGCCCAGATTCAGACAATCTATCTCTAAACCAAGCTTGTCCTTTAAATCACCTATAAAATTCATCATTATTTCGGCTGCCTTACAGAACGGCTCAATATCAAAAATCTGCGAACCGATATGACAATGCACACCGTTCACCCTGACGTTTGACATTTTACTTGCCTTCTCTATAATCCCGAAAGCCTCGCCGTTTTCAAGAGCCACTCCGAATTTTGAGTCTATCTGACCTGTCCGAATAAAGCTGTGGGTATGAGCATCAACTCCAGGCTTGATTCGAAACATTATATTCTGAACTCTGCCGTACCTCTTCGCCGTTTCGTTAAGCTTTTCGAGTTCATAAACATTATCCACAATCACATTGCCGACATTATTAGAAACAGCCAACTCAATCTCGTCATCTGTTTTATTATTACCGTGGAAGTAGACCTTATCCATAGGAAAGTCCGCCTTTATCGCAGTATATAACTCTCCTCCTGAAACAACGTCAACTCCAAGTCCTTCCTCTTTTACAAGACGACAGGTATAGAGTGAACAGAAAGCTTTGTTTGCATATAGAACAAGTCCGTTACCCCCATAATATTTATCCATTGCATTTTTATAAATCCTGCAATTTTTTCTTATCAAGTCCTCATCAAGGACATATAGCGGCGTACCGAACTCCTTTGCAAGGTCAACCGTATCATTTTTGCCTATAACAAGATGATTTTTCTCATTTACCGTCAAATCCTCTGATACAAACATTCCTTCTCGCACCTTCCTTACTTACCGGACTTAAACTCATCCCTGAGTTCCGTCAGGTCTTAATTCTTTCTTTAAAATGTTATTCGCAATTTTCTTTTCGGCATGTATAATTTTAGGAGCTTTACCTTCTGTTATACATTTTTTGTCGATGATAACAGATTTAATACTATCGTCTGACGGTACGTCAAACATTATATCAGCCATTGCAGATTCAATGATAGACCTGAGACCTCTCGCTCCCGTGTTAAGGTCAATGGCCTTATCCGCTATTGCTTCAATCGCTTCATCCTCAAATTCAAGCTTTACACCGTCAAATGCAAACAGCGCCTTATACTGCTTCACAAGCGCATTTTTAGGCTCAGTGAGTATTTTTATAAGCGTCTTTCTGTCCAGTTTGTCAAGCTTTGTAAATACAGGCAGTCTGCCTATAAACTCAGGAATAAGACCGAACTTTAATAAATCCTGCGGAATAATATTCGCTAAAAGCTCGTTCATATTCTTTTCCTTTTTACTCGTAACATCCGCACCAAAGCCAAGTCCCTGTTTACCTATACGGTTCTCGATTATTTTCTCGATGCCGTCAAAAGCGCCGCCGCATATAAAGAGTATATTCGTAGTATCAAGCTGAATAAACTCCTGATGCGGATGCTTTCTGCCGCCCTGCGGCGGAACTGAAGCAGTCGTTCCCTCCAGCACCTTTAAAAGCGCCTGCTGAACACCTTCGCCGCTTACGTCGCGCGTGATAGACGGGTTTTCAGATTTTCTTGCAATTTTATCAATTTCATCTATATAGATTATTCCGCGTTCAGCCGCATCAACATCATAATCTGCCGCCTGGATAAGCTTCAGAAGTATATTTTCAACATCCTCGCCAACATATCCTGCTTCCGTCAAAGATGTCGCGTCTGCAATAGCAAACGGAACATTAAGAATTTTTGCAAGATTCTGGACAAGAAATGTTTTACCGCTTCCTGTCGGACCAATCATAAGTATATTGCTCTTTTGCAGCTCAACATCACTTGCTGTGTCCGCATGCTCTATTCTCTTGTAGTGGTTATACACAGCAACGGAAAGAATTTTCTTGGCTTCTTCCTGACCTATCACATATTCATCCAGAAATTCCTTTATTTCTCTCGGCTTTGGAAGGTCGCCCGCTTCATATCCGCCTCTGCTTTCATATTCGCCGGCAAGAATGGTATTGCACATACTCACGCATTCATTACAAATGTATACGCCCGGTCCTGAAAGAAGCTTATTTACCTCTCCGTCAGTTTTGCCGCAGAATGAACATCTGAAATGTTTTTTTTCATCCATACAATTTTACTCCTTACAGTTGACGCTCATCAGCGGTTTTGAATTACTTCATCAATAAGACCATATTCTTTTGCTGCCTGTGCTGTCATAAAGTTATCGCGTTCAGTATCCTCGCACAGCTTTTCATAGGTCTGACCTGTACGCTCAGCAAGGATTTCATTCATCTTGCGCTTTGTTTCAACAAGATGGTCTGTATAAATCTTTATATCGGTTGTCTGTCCGCTTAAGCCTCCGCCGGATATAAGCGGCTGATGAATCATAATTTCACTGTTCGGCAGAGCAAATCTCTTGCCCTTTGTTCCTGCCGCGAGGAGGAATGCTCCCATGCTCGCTGCCATGCCGATACAAATCGTTGACACATCACACTTTATATACTGCATTGTGTCATAAATAGCCATACCGGCGCTTATTGAACCTCCGGGACTGTCTATATAGAACTGTATATCCTTATCCGGATCCTTAGCCTCTAAATACAACATCTGAGCCACAACAAGACTTGATGTAGCGTTATCAACCTGATCCGCCAAAAATATAATTCTGTCTTCCAGCAGTCTTGAATAAATGTCGTACGAACGTTCACCTCTGTTAGTTTGTTCAACGACCATTGGTACTAATGCCATACCGCTCATTCCTTTCCGAGTAAAATTATTTAACTGATGCGTGATTTACAATCATATCTATTGTTTTCTGGATTTCAAGCTCTTTCTTGATATTTTCCTTTTCAGCATCGCCTAAAGCTTCCTTAAGCTTATCAAGCTCCATGTTATACTTCTTTGACATATCAACAAGATGCAGTTCAAGCTCCTCAGGACCTGCTTCAATACCCTCTGCCTTCTGTATTGCTTCAAGGACAAGTGATCCTGAAATCTGTTTCTCAGCCTGCTCACCGAACTGCGCTCTGAAGGTTTCCTCTGTCTGACCTGTATACTGCATATACATTTCAAGCGTCATACCCTGATATGAAAGTCTCTGAGCAAAGTCTCTGATGATATTATCAATCTGAGCTTCCTTCATCGCCTCGGGAATTTCAAATTCAGCATTTTCAATTACCTTGTCGATAATAGCGTTTTCTGTCTCGCTCTTAGCCTTATTCTCGGCAGCCTCTTCCAATCTTTTGCGAACATCCTCTCTGAATTCCTTCATCGTGTCAAATTCGCTTACTTCGCTTGCGAAATCATCGTCAAGCTCAGGAAGCTCTCTCTTCTTTATCTCGTTTACCTTTACCTTGAATACTGCGTCCTTACCGGCAAGATTATCTGCATGATACTCCTCAGGGAATGTCACATTCACTTCAACATCCGCGCCTGTCTCGGCACCAATAAGCTGATCCTCAAAACCCGGTATGAAAGTATTTGAGCCAATTTCAAGCTCATAGCCCTCGCCTTTGCCGCCGTCAAATGCAACTCCGTCCGAGAATCCCTCAAAATCAATTACAGCGATATCTCCGCTCTCTATTGCTCTGTCATCAACAGTGATAAGTCTCGCGTTCTTCATCTGTGTTGCCTCGATGTCCTTATCCACGTCTTCATCTGTTACAGTATAGTCAATTTTATCCACTTCTATACCTTTATATTCGCCAAGTTTAACCTCCGGCTTAGTTGTAACAAGCGCTGTAAATACTACAGGTTCACCCTTCTTTATTTCCTCAACATCAATCTCAGGTCTTGCAACCGACTCTACTCCTGACTCTTCAAGAGCAGCTTCATAAGCTGCAGGAAGCACGTCATTTATAGCATCATCATAAAATACAGCCGGTGTATAGTACTTTTCCACGATACTCCTTGGTGCTTTACCCTTTCTGTAACCCGGAATATTAAATCTATTTGCATTCTTCCTATATGCCCGGTTTATTGCCTTGTCAAAATCCTCCGCGCTTACCTCGAATGTTAGTTTTACAAGGTTTTTCTCAATTTGTTCTGTTTTCACTGCCATAGTGATAATATCCTCCTTCTGCGTCCCCATTATGAGGACATATTTACATAGCGTATATTATAACACTTCTTTTCCGATATTTCAATTCTTTTTTTGAATTCTTTACATTTTTTTCATATCTTTATACATCATACATATTTTTTTAGTGTACTTTTACATGAATATTCATATAAACTGATTGACAAAAAATTATAATTTGAAAATCAATTCAGCATTTTCGCAAACAATTTTACTTCTGACGGCATATATTATAATATATGCGTTTACAGATATCCGCACAAGCGGAATCTACGCATATTACTAACAAAAGAACTACAGTTTATTTGACTCACGATACAGAGAATAAAGTATCGTTACAGAAAGGAGTAATTGATATAAAATGTATAACGATTGTAATAGAAACAGCTATGTGAACAGCTGCCAAAGCTCCCGCTGTCATATTGGCCCGACAGGCCCGACAGGTCCGATGGGACCCAGAGGCTGTTCAGGAGCGATAGGTCCACAGGGACCACAAGGCTTTGCAGGTCCTCCGGGACCGACAGGTCCGACAGGTCCGATGGGTCCTATGGGCGCACCCGGTTCTGTAGGCGCGGTTGGTCCGACTGGTCCGACTGGTCCGCAGGGCGCTACCGGCGCTACTGGCGCTACAGGCGCTACAGGCGCTACCGGCGCTACCGGTCCGACAGGTCCGATAGGTAATGTTGGTCCGATAGGTCCGACTGGCGCTACCGGTCCTACGGGTCCGACAGGTCCAATAGGCGCATCAGGTGCCACAGGTGCTACAGGCCCGACTGGTCCGACAGGTGCTACAGGCGCCACAGGTGCGGTTGGTCCCACAGGCCCGACTGGTCCGCAGGGTGAAGTTGGTCCGACTGGTCCGGCTGGAGCCACCGGTGCTACCGGCGCTACAGGTGCAGTCGGTCCGACCGGTCCGCAGGGTGAAACAGGGGCTACAGGCCCGACAGGTCCGCAAGGTGAAGTTGGTCCGACTGGTCCGCAGGGTGAAACAGGAGCTACAGGCCCGACAGGTCCGCAGGGTGAAGTAGGTCCGACTGGTCCTGCTGGAGCCATCGGCGCTACTGGCATTGCCGGTTCAGTCGGTCCGACCGGTCCCCAGGGTGATGAAGGTCCAACAGGTCCGACTGGTCCGCAGGGTGACGAAGGTCCTACAGGTCCGACTGGTCCCCAGGGTGACGAGGGTCCAACAGGTCCGACTGGTCCTCAGGGTGACGAAGGTCCAACAGGTCCGACTGGTCCCCAGGGTGACGAAGGTCCTACAGGTCCGACTGGTCCCCAGGGTGATGAAGGTCCCACAGGTCCGACTGGTCCCCAGGGTGATGAAGGTCCTCAAGGTCCCGCAGGAGAGGATGCACCTGCGCCGCTTGCGGCAACCTACTATACCGCCGCTCCGGGAACGGCAACCGCAGTAGCTGATGGCGCAGATGTTGCATTCTCAACAGAAGGCGCATCGACCGGAACAGGTATAACCCCGAACGGCACCGGAACGGAGTTTACGCTTGCGGAAGCCGGAACGTACCTTGTTTCATTTTCGGTAAATGCTGACACTGCGGGCAACGAGCTGACAGTTGGGTTGAATGACACGCCGCTCGATTATACTCTTGCCACAAACACTGAGGCAAACGGTCCGATTTCCAGCACAGCTGTTATAACTGCGGAAGCGGGCGATGTTCTGACGGTTACCAATACCGGCAGCTTAGCTTTCAATATCCCCGCAAATACAGATGCGGCATCACCGTCACAGCTCACTATTGTAAGATTATCACAGGATGAAACGATTTAATAAACCATTGTAATATAATATGGACTACGGCATTTCGCCGTAGTCCATAATACATATTTGTTTCAGAAACGAGGTGTTAACGTGAAGAATCACGTTAACAGATTCAATTCCACGTGTCTGTTTTCCCATAAACTTCGAAAAACGCACATGGGCACAATTGCCATTTAACGCCTTATCTGCCCACGATAAGGTTGTTGTTTTTTTCATTATTCTTTGTGGGCAGAAAGGCTATGGTGATTTTTATGAATAAATACAAAGTCGCGGTGTACGCCATTTGCAAAAATGAGGAAAAATTTGTTGACAGATGGATGGATTCCATGAGCGAGGCTGACGCTGTCTATGTAGCTGACACCGGTTCATCTGACGGCACTATAAAAAAGCTCAAAGACCGCGGTGCTGTTGTGAACGAGATACGCGTCGTTCCATGGCGGTTCGATGAGGCGCGGAATATTTCCATGAGTTTTATTCCCGATGACTTTGATATATGCGTTTGTACAGATCTTGACGAAGTTTATGAAACCGGTTGGCGCACACTTCTCGAGAATGCATGGACAGAGCGTACGACCAGACTAAGCTATATGTTCACATGGAGCTTTAACGACGACGGTACACCCGGCGTAACATTCTGGCAGGAGAAAATTCATGCACGTGACGGCTTTAAATGGGTTCATCCTGTACATGAGGTTTTGGAATATTCAGGCAAAAAGCCTGACGTATATGCAAAAGAAGGACGTATTCATCTTAATCATTATCCAGATAAAACCAAATCCAGAGGACAGTATCTTGAACTGCTTGAGCTATCAGTACAGGAATCACCCGACGATGACAGAAATATGCACTATCTCGGACGCGAATATATGTTTTATAAAAAGTGGGATAAATGCATTGAAACGCTCAAAAAACATCTTAGTTTGCCCACAGCAAACTGGAAAGACGAGCGCAGCGCATCCATGCGGTATATTGCAAGAGCATACAGAGCAAAAAACAATCCGCAGGAAGCGCGCAGGTGGCTATACCGGGCAATTGGCGAAACCCCGTATCTTAGAGAGCCGTATGTGGAAATGGCACGGCTTGCGTATGCGCAAAGTGACTGGTCAGGAGTTATTAATATGGCTGAGGAGGCATTAAAAATAAAAGAACGTCCTCAAAGCTATATAAACGAAGGATTCTGCTGGGATCATACGATATACGATTTAGCCGCTATAGCGTTCTACAACTTAGGTTTATATGAAAATGCTCTCAATTTCGCCCAAACAGCTGCAGAAATGTCGCCGAAAAATGAGCGGCTCCAAAAAAATCTTGAGCTTATAAAAGCAAAGACGGAGTAGATTTTTTATCTACTCCGTTTCGGCGTTAAATATCCTTAAAAGTTCCTACCGTTCCAACCCCAGTCGGATATTGGATGATATGTCACATACACTGCATCACCCGGAATTCCTAATTCATTCCCGTAAATATCACAAATCAAAGCTGTCATCTTATCATAGTCCGATGAAGCGGCATTCCCAAACAGGCTCACAGATACATAAGCGCCTTTGTCCAGTTTTTTACCTGCCATCCACAAATCATACTTATCCTCTATTCCAACCATCAGAAAGCTTTCTGTTTTGTGAAGTGTGGTTATCGCCTTTCCGAGTTCAGATTTTATTTTTTCCTTCTGTTCCGGTGTTATAGAAACTGTCACCTTTGAATCAATAAACGGCATTTTTATTCCCTCCTATGATTAAAATTTATTTTTTATCTATATCTATATTCATGCTGCCTGTGCGGTATCCGCCAATGTCAAGAGAAATATATGAAAAACCGAGAGACTTCATGTAATCATATGTCTTATCCGATATATTTATCAGCTTCCCGAACTCTTCCTTTTTTATTTCAATTCTCGCCATCATTCCGTGTATTCTGACACGTACCTGAGTGAATCCTTCATCCAAAAGGAACTGCTCCGCTTTTTCAACCATACCGAGCTTCTCTACTGTTATTTCCTCACCGTACACAAATCTTGACGAAAGACACGCAAATGACTGCTTATCCCATGTTTTTAGCCCAAGCTGCTTTGAGAGGTCACGTATTTCCTGCTTTGTAAGTCCCGCTTCACGCAGAGGACTTTTTACTCCCTGTTCCTTCACAGCAATAAGCCCCGGACGATAATCACCGTCATCATCTACATTTGAGCCTTCCGCTATATATCTGATACCCAGTTCATCTACTGTTTTATGTATTTTTTTAAACAGCTCTGTTTTGCATAAGTAGCAGCGATTAACAGGATTTTGCGCAAAGCCCTCTATATTAAGTTCTTCAGATTCGACTATCACCTGCTTTATCCCTTCGCGTTCACAAAATATCTGCGACTCCCTAAACTCACGTTCAGGGAAAGAACAAGAACGCGCTGTCACGGCAATCGCATTATCACCCAGAACATCATGTGCTGTTTTTAATAGGAACGTGGAATCCACACCGCCTGAAAATGCAACCGCAACCGAACCCAGGTCAGATAAATATCTTTTCAAATTATCGTATTTGGTATTCATTCATGGCTCTCCATTCAATATAATAATATATTCTATTTTACCACATTGTATATAAAAATGCTATATAATATTAATTTTTTTGAATTTTTTTTGATTAGCTATTGCAATTTATTTTATTTTTTGTTATAATAAATTAGTCGGGCGGATATGGCGGAATAGGCAGACGCGCATGATTCAGGTTCATGTCTTTCACGAGGTGCAGGTTCAAGTCCTGTTATCCGCACCACGTCGGAGCGAGCTTTGCTTGCTCCGATTTTTTGTTGTTCAAAAAATCAATCGCACGCGCCGCTGCTCCTCCTTTTCCGCAAAAGGTCACTCTCACGTCGCCTATTCGCTTACAAGCGCGCTCATAACGGCTTTGGTTCGCTACCAACCTTTTGCGGGATTATGCGGTTTGCACGCAGGTTCTGTAAGAACAATCGCACCTCATCGGAGCGAGCTTTGCTTGCTCCGATTTTTTGTTGCTCAAAAAATCAATCGCACGCGCCGCTGCTCCTCCTTTTCCGCACCATAAAAGAGCGGCAATCTTTTGATTACCGCTCTTATTACCGCTCTTATTTACTATATCTTATCCAAACAAGCTCATCAAATGCGCGACAATAAGTCCGCCGCCTGTACCGATAACGTAGCCTAAAAGCGCCATAATAATACCAACAGGCACAAGCGCGCTGCTGTATGTACCGGCAAGAACCGGAGCCGTGGCAGTACCGCCGATATTGGCAAGCGATGCAACCGCGCCGGTGAATATGTCAAGCTTCAGAAGCTTTGCAAGAATTATCATTATCAAAACATGGATAGCCAGAATTATAAATCCTGAGAGCAGCCATGCCGGAGCGTTACCCATTGCCGAAAGGTCAGCTCTTGAAGCGATAAGAGCAACTACTATATAAAGCATTACATTTGAAATTTCCTCAGTACCCTTAATCTTACCGAACGGAGTCATTGCAAGCACCACACCAAGAAGAGTTACTATAAGAACCGTCCAGGTAGCCTTGTCAAAGAAAGGAAGAACGCCGTTTATAGCTGTGCCGAGCTTCTGACAACCAGCTGAAACAATAAGTCCCGAACCTATGAGCAGGATTATATTCTGCCATACTAACGGCTTTGTATTTGCCGCCGCTTCAGCCGCAAGCGACTGTCCCACCTCGTCAATAATCCGCGTATCAGCCTTTGTCCACTTATTGAACTTATCAGACATCTGAATTGCCCAGAGCAGGAACATAACGTATAGCGTCGCACAGATTGAGTCCATAACAAGCGCATAAGCCATTGTTGATTCAGGAACATCCAAAGCCGCCTGAATAGCAAGCATATTTCCGCCGCCGCCCATCCAGCTGCCGCAAAGCGCGCCCAGAGCCTGCCATCCGCCCTCGCCAAGAGCGTTATGCATGATAGCGTATGAAACTACAAAGCCGAGACCAATTGAAAGTGTTGCCGCAAAGAAGCCTATAAGCATCTTCGGACCAAGCTTTATAATCTTTTTCAAATCGCATCGCAAAAGCATAATAAACAGCATCGCGTACAAAATCGGATTTTTCAATGAACTGTACGCACTTTCCGTAGCTTCGAGATCCCACAGTTTAACAGTGCATAAAACCATAAGTCCAAGATAGATAAGCACTATCGGAGGCGCAAATTTAAAAATATTCTGCGCCGTTTTGCCCTTAAAAATTCTTGGCAGACAAATTAGTATCGCAGCTATAAATATAAGAGCCGCAATATACATAAAACCATCCTTAATCATTGTTTTCTCTCCTTCTTTCTTTTTATTTCAGCATTTTAAGAACCCGCAAAAGATATTTCCAGACACGCTCACACGATTTAATGTCCAGACGCTCCTCGGGAGTGTGGACATCCCACATCGTCGGACCGATTGAAACCATATCGGCACCAGGCAGCTTTTCAGTGAGGATACCGCATTCCAGTCCGGCATGAAGTGAGGTTATAACCGGCTTTTCACCATACATTTCCTCGTACACTGCTGCCATCGTATCTCTGAGAGGCGAATCAGAGCGGTACTCCCACGCCGGATAATTGTCGCCAAGCTCGACAGTTCCGCCCGCATACTCAACAAATGACTTAACCGTTTTCACTAAAGAAAGCTTATCCGCGTCAGAGTTTGAACGAATCATAAAGTTGAGCTTTAATACAGAATCATCAAATATTGCTTCACCCGGATTTGATGATGTTTGCGTCAAATCGGGCATATCCGGATTCACCGCGCGCACCCCACTCGGCGATTGCATCAGCGCAAATATAATTTTGCCGGTGCCGCTTAAATCAGCGTATTTTTCCGGAAGTGATACTGCTTGAGCTGACACGTATGCGTCAGGTTCAGTATTGACGCATTCCTTTTTCAGCCTATCGTCAAACTCCTCGACAATTCTGTCAAACTCCTTTTCCTCACTCCTGTCTATGCAGACAAGAGCTTTAGCAGACGGTGTGATAACATTAAGCCTTCCGCCCGCGAAAATTGAGGCAATGTGAATATGAACGCCGCTGCTAAGCTCATAAAGCAGCTCACCAAGAACCTTTATGGCATTTTTGCGATTCTTATTGATATCAATACCTGAATGTCCGCCCCAAAAACCGCCTATATTGATTTCTTTCGCGATACCGTCAGAGGTAACTGTATCAACCGGTATTTCACAGCTTATACGCGCTGCTCCGGCACAGCTTACAGTAATTACACTCTCCTCCTCAGAATCAATGTTAATAAGACGCCTGCCCCTGAGCTGCGTTGCGTCAAGCGCATTCGCTCCGCGAAGTCCCGTCTCCTCGTCAATAGTGAGCAACCCTTCAATCGGCGGATGTTCAATATCATCTGAATCAAGCAGAGCAAGAATATATGCCACTGCAATTGAGTCATCGCCGCCGAGAGTTGTTCCGTCCGCGCGAAGAAAATCCTGATCCACAATAATATCAATTCCCTCTCGCTCCATATCCTTTGTGCAGTCAGGAAGTTTTTCGCAAACCATGTCAAGATGTCCCTGGAGTATAACAGGAGCGCTCTGTTCATAGCCCTCCGTTCCATCCTTGAAAATCATGACATTGCCGTACTCGTCACGATATGCTCTAAGTCCGCGTTTTTCAGCAAAATCAAGGCAATACTGCTCAATCTGCCTTGTATTTCCCGAGCCGTGCGGAATTTTTGCAAGCTCCGAAAAATAGTGAAATACTTTTTTCGGTTCAAGTTCGGTAATTTGCATAAAAAAGCCTCCATTCTTAGCTGTCCTTGTGTAACATTATAACATATAATACATATTATGTCAATGACTTGTCGTATTATAATTGGCTGTCTATTATACATAACGTGTTCTGTATCAACTACCTATCGAACAAAAAAACTCGAATTATACATTTTAGCACAAGTCTGTATAACCCGAGTTTTTTATATTTTTTTCTCATTATGCTCAGTTGCTGCGCAGATTCTAACTGTTAATTTTAAACAGCATATTCCCGTTCAAAATTCTCTACACTTATCGGTTTCGAGAAGTAGAAGCCCTGGAATATATCACATCCCGCACGGCGCAGGAAATCTACCTGCTCTTTCTTTTCAACGCCTTCCGTGATAACCGGCATACCCAGCTCTTTTGACATGGAAATCACATTCTTTATAATCGTTGTGCTCCGTTCCTCATTCTCGGTATCCTGTAGGAAAATCATATCAATCTTCAGAATATCCGCATGAATATCCTTGAGTCGGCCCAAAGAGGAATAGCCGCTTCCGAAGTCATCAATCTCTATATCATATCCCAGTTCATGCAACTCGTCCATGCTCTTCATAATCTTTCTGACATCCTTCATAAGCGCTGATTCCGTAATCTCAAGCTTTAGATTCTTGATGTCAAAATCATATTTTTCGGATAAAGCCTGAAACGCTTCCCGGATATTAATCAGATAGAAGTCCTTGGTGGAAATGTTAACAGAAATATACAAATTATCCCTTCCGGCCTTCTTCCATTTTTCCAACTGACACGCCGCTTTTTCCCATATATACAAATCAAGCTTGTGAATCAGTCCGGATCTTTCCAGGACAGGAATGAAATCAGCGGGACTTATCATTCCCTTTTCCGGATGAATCCAACGCACCAAAGCTTCTGCTCCGACAAGGATTCCGTCATTAGAAATCTGCGGTTGCAGGAACATATGAAATTCTTCGTTTTCAATAGCCTTATCAAATTCACCAATAATCTCTTTTTCTTTTATGATACGCTGGAACAGCCCTTCTCTGAAAAAGTTGAAAGACTTTTCATAATTGCCGTTGATTTCGTCAATTGCCATCATAGCCTTATCGCACATAGTCCAGACCTCTTCTGTCTTGTCAGCAATTTCATAAATACCGAAATAAAACTGCGTTTTTAACGGGATTGACAGCACAGTATCCATAACAGAAGACATGTTTTTCCCGAATCCTTCTTCATTATAATCTCTTTTTGGCAACAATGTACAGAACTTGTCCGCATAGACACGGCAGCTTACAGAATCTCCTGATTCGTCCGTGCGAATCACATTCGCCTGTGCAATCAGGAGCTTATCTCCCACTTCCGAACCGCAAAGCTCATTAATCAGCTTGAAATCCTTAATATTACTGCACATCATATAATATGACTCATCTGACTCGCTCAGAATCTCTTTAACGCGTCTTTCAAACCCATCCCGATTAAGCAAACCTGTCAGGGCATCGTGGGAAGCTTTATACTTGTCCACCTGATTCTGTTTTACAATTTCCGTTCGGTTCTCAAACTGAAATCCTGATCCGAGAAGCCTGCCCTTTTCATCTAACATCTGTTGATAATTCACATACAAGTATATCTTCTCACCGTTTTTAATAATCTGACGCTCTGCACCCATGACACCCTGCATCTTTCCATGGTATTCTTCTTCCCATGCCGCCAGATACTCTTCCGCAATGCTGTAAATTTCATCGTCTCCCCGACCAAACAGCTCTTTTGCCGCCTTATTCACACCAACACATTTCTTATCATCGTTGTATACAAACAATCCGATTACAGAGTCTTCTACAAGCGTGGAATTCATACTTTCCATCAGATTCATTGGCGATACATGCAGTACAAAGTAGCAAATCGATATCACAAGAATACCATAGAGCAGAACAGAGTAATCAAATCCAAACCCCAGCATTACACGCAGCATATTCAGAACGATGACAGAAGCCAGCAAAGATAAAATTATGCCGTATTTACTCTTATATATCTTCGGCGCTTTAATCATTCTGTACAGCAGAAGAGAGACGCAGAAAGCGACCATAAAATAAACAAAATACATATGTACATAGTGCAGTGGTTTATAATGAATCTGCCAATATTTCGTCCAGCTCAATACTGCGCGTTCCAAGGTAAACATCTTCCTT
>JAFLUB010000015.1 GCA_022509025.1 Oscillospiraceae bacterium
TTACTATTCCAACGGTGAATATACAAACACACCGTCTACGACCATGGAGGTTACCGTTCCTCCTCCGGATGTGGACACAGAAAGCGGTGTTGTGCAGTACGGAACAAAGGTAACAATATCTCCGGCGCATGGTCTGCGCTTCAGATATTCCGTAAACGGTGAAGAGTTTGAAAATCCTGACGCAAGTAATGTGGTTATAACAATAACTGAGGATACAGAACTTTTAGTACAGTCAATTGTAGATGATAAGGAACCGGGCGTTGCCTACCTTTGTAATACGGAGACTTATATGTATCATCTGCAGAAATACGGACGAATTGCGGGCAAGTGTTCACCCGCCGGAGCAAGCTTGTCTTTGTACGACAGCGAGGGTAATAAAATTGACTCTACGATTGCGGATGAAGAAGGAAATTATGCGTTTGAAAATGTTCCACCCGGAACGGGATATATGCTTTCAGTATTTAAATATGGTTATATAGTTGTGACATATGATGATATAACGGTTACTGCAGAGGAAACAGTAATCATGAATGTAGGTGCGGTTCTTGGCGATTATACTGTAATTATTACAGATGCACAGGAATTTAAGGAGTTTGCCGATAATGTAAATAACGGTCAAACATACGAACACTATGAGATTATTCTCGATAATGATATTGACATTTCCACTATATGCGGTGAGGACATAGACGGCGAGGAAGTATCGTGGACGCCGATAGGATCAGAAGAACATCCGTTTAAAGGATCATTCAGCGGATGCGGACATACGGTAAGCGGGTTGTATATCAACACCGATAATGAGAGTCAATATTTGGGCTTGTTCGGATATGCCGGTGAAAAATCGAGAATTACCACATTGACAGTGGACGGCTCAGTTGAGGTTTTAGGAACGACATATATGCGTCCGCCGGCGGCGTCGCAATATCAATATGTGGGTGCTATTACGGGTTACAGCGCCGGATATATAAGCGGATGTCATAATAAGGCAGAGGTTTATTTTTCGGGCAATTGCGGAGGCGTAGGCGGAATCGCAGGTAAGCTTATCGGTGAAAACGCACTGATAACAGGCTGCTCTAACACTGGCAATGTAAGCGCGCAATTCACTGTTTACGGAGGAATTGCGGGACGCGTGAACAATCATGCTTCAGTAACAAGCTGCTATAGTACAGGTTATAACATGCTTATAGAAACTCCTGCGAAAATTGCAGCAAGCATTGAGATGGATAACGGCGCATCAGCAGAAAAATGTTATTATCTTGCTGAAGCTGAGGCGGAATCTGATATACCGGGTATATACGCAAAAACAACCGGGCAGTTTGCGTCAGGCGAGGTTGCATATCTCTTGGGCAGTCCGTGGGGACAGAAAATAGGTGTTGACGAATATCCGGTATACGGCGGCGATAAGGTGTATCTAACCGATGAAGGCTATACAAACACACCGCCAACGGAAATACATGTACATAAAATCTGCGGCGATGAGACCTGCCCAGATAATCACGAGGATATTACGTGGACAGCGTGGGACAGCGCTGACAAGCTTCCGACAGAAGCCGGCAATTATTATCTGACAAAGGATGTAGAAATAAGCGGAACGTGGGTGCCTGCTGATGGTACAAATTTATGCCTGAACTCACACTCCATTATACAGATAGACCATAATAGAAGTGTAATCAGTGTGCAGGGAGAATTTAGCATATGCGACTGTTCGGGCATCGGAAAAATCACAGGCGGATACAGCGGTGTAGTTGTCGCGAGCAGTACATTTAATATGTATAGCGGTGAGATTACCGGAAATCATAGCACTGGCGATGTGTTTGACGGAGCAGGCGTATTAGTATTAAATAACGGCATATTCAACATGCACGGTGGTAAAATCAGCCAAAATACTTCCGAAATCGGTGGAATCGGCGGAGGTGTGCTGTGCTATCCTGACAGTACGTTCAATATGAGCGGCGGTGAAATCAGCGGAAATACGGCAGGAAACGGCGGCGGAGTAAGTATTGAAATTAATGCCAAGATGAATATAAGCGGAAATGTGGTTATAAAGGATAATGAAAACGCGAAAGGTGAAACATCCAATGTCCATTTGGTGGAGAAATCAAAAAGAATAACTATTTCTGCTCCGCTATCAGACGGCGCGTATATCGGCGTAAACTCAACTGTTTCACCATCTGATGGAAACCCTGTTGATATAACCGATGAAAACAGCGCAGATTACAGCGGATATTTCCATAGTGATAGTGAAGATTATACTATAGTGAACGGTGATAATAATGTTGTTAAGCTTTGTGTTCGTATTCCGACAGAGTTTTCCATAACGTATCACGAAGGAGAGTATCTTGTTTCCGCGCCGGAAGCAGGCACATATACTGCAATTATAGCGGAATACGCGTATGACGGCACGTTGGAAAGCGTAACATCTGAGGAGGTTACTTTTGATACTCCGGGAACAAAGAGAGTTTTCCATGCTAAGAAACCTGGATTGGCATATATGACAAAACTTATGTTATGGTACGGATTTGAAAATATGGAGCCGTGCTGCCAAAGCAAGACTGTTATAACGCTTGTTGACTAAAAGCTTCTGCTATAAACGGATAGAAAACGGATAGATTCACGTCTATACGTTTCAGTGTGTAGACAAAGTCTGCACACTGAGCAGACTTTGACAAATTAGGTCAGATTTCACGAAAATAAGCCTGTCGGCGTACGTGGGTACGGTAAGGCTTGTTTTCGTGAAAAGCGCATAACAGCGGTGTTTTTCGATAAAATACCGCTGTTAAATTTACTTAGTATAAAAATACCTTGATATTGTAGATTGTAATATTGCGCGGTCTGGGCAATTTGTCTACAGTCTGAAACGGATAGATTCATGTCTATCCGTTTATTGTTGCTGAAAATTAAAAAGATTTTTGTATAAAAAAGGGTTTAGCGTCACGAATGCAGTATTATTAATAGGAAAATCTAATTTATATCTAAAAAAATGTTAGAAATTGCGAAATGCGGGTAAATATAATGTGTACGCTGTTTAAAATATGAAATATAGTGGCAATACAGGTATATTTTTCTGCATAATGTGCGAAAATAATACCATTAAAAAGGAGGTGGCGGTGTGCCGAGGCGTGTTTCAGATGATATGATAAGCCGCATATGTGACGAAAATGATATAATCGATTATGTTTCACAGTATGTGCAGCTAAAAAAATCAGGACGCGATTACAGCGGTCTGTGCCCGTTTCATCATGAAAAAACACCGTCATTCCATGTAAGTCAGGAGAAACAGCTTTTCCACTGCTTCGGCTGCGGAGCAAGCGGAAATCTTGTTCAGTTCGTTATGCGAACTGAAAATCTTGATTTTATTGATTCTCTTAAACTTTTAGCCGATAAAGCGGGGATTGTCATTCCCGAGGATGACGATGGCTTTAGTGATGAAAAACATGAGAAGAAAAAAAGAATACTTGAGATGAACAAACTTTCTGCAAGGTTTTTCTATAACTGTTTAAAGGACAAGTCTATAGGTGAGAAGGGTCAGCATTACTTTGTAAAAAGGAATATTCCATGGAAAACCGTAACGGTATATGGTTTAGGGTTTGCGCCGGACAGCCGTGATATGCTTATAAAACATCTTGCCTCAAAGGGATTTTCCATAGATGAGATAGTCGAAGGCGGATTGGCTGTAAGACGTGACGGAAAGATATACGATAAATTCCGTAACCGCGTCATGTTCCCGATAATTGATGTAAGAGGCAATGTTATTGGTTTCGGCGGACGTATAATGGACGACAATAAGGAAGTGAACGGGTATAAAATCCCTAAATATCTGAACTCGCCTGAAACACCTGCATTTGATAAGGGAAGAAATCTGTTTTCATTAAATCTTGCAAAGAATGCCAAAGCATCTGAGATAATCCTATGCGAGGGGTATATGGATGTTATATCTGTATATCAGGCGGGCATAAAAAATATTGTTGCGACTTTGGGAACAGCAATAACCGAAAATCAGGCAAAACTGATGCTCAGATATGCGGGAGAAATCCTTATCTGCTATGACAGCGACGAAGCAGGCACAAAAGCCGCGCTTAAAGCCATAGATATTATACATAGCGTGGGAGGACGTTCGAGAGTCATACGTCTCAAAAATGCAAAGGACCCGGATGAATACATAAACAAAAACGGAGTTGAAAAATTCAAAGAGGCTATAAAAAATGCAATGCCTTCAACGGAATTTAAGATTTCGCTTATAAAAAAACAGTACGACACAACGACTACTGACGGAAAGATACTTTTTATTGAAGAGGCGGCAAAGATATTCGCTGGAATCAGGGACGCGGTAGAGATTGACGCATATATCACAAAAGTGGCAGAGGATACCGGAATCAGCAGGGATGCGATACTCAGTAAATATCGCGAAAAGACTTCAAAGAATAAAGGTAATTATCCAAGGATTCCGACAAAGACGGAATATCAAAAAAAGACTGAACGGAAAGAGCGTGAAACAATAAGAGAGGAACGAACTACTCCGGGACTTATCGCTGCTGAGAAGCGGCTTCTGGGACTTATTTCCCAAAACAGGAAACTTTATAAAATGACAGAAAAACGGCTTAAAGCTGAAGAGTTTTCAACACGGGTTTACAGGAAGCTTGCCGGACTTATCTATGACAGCTATACTCATGACAATTTGCCTGAACCTTCAATAATTTTAAACTCATTCAGCGGTGATGAGCTGAGTGAAGCATCGGAGGTCTTTTACAATCTTGAGGTTTACAGCGGTGACGAGGCAACCGTCAGAGAGCTTTTATATACAATAATATTGGAAAAACTGGATATTCGTATCAATTCAGAAACCAATGCGGCAAATCTTGCCGGGCTGTTCAGGGAACGGGAAAGAGTTCTTGAAGAAAAAAATACTTGGGAGGAATAATGGTAATGCTTGAAAAGAAAAAAGCGATTAAAAAGGAGCTTGTTGAAAAAGGAAAGAAAAAAGGGGTTCTTTCCTATAAAGAAATAACTGATGCTTTTGAAGAAATCGAAATGGCTACTGACGAGATAGAGCAGTTATATGACAGATTTGAAAAGGAAGGCATAGAGCTGGTAGAGGATCTCGACAAGGAGCTTGAAGAAATAGAGGTCAGCAAGGAGGAACTTGAGGACCTGTCTGTGCCTGAAGGTATTAATATCGATGACCATGTTAAGATGTATCTTAAGGAAATCGGAAAAGTCGATTTGTTGACGGCTGAAGAGGAAATGTCCCTTGCAAAGAGAATGGCGGACGGCGAGGAGGCGAAAATGCTTCTCGATGATGAAGAAGCGGAAATTCCAGATGAAGAAAGGGAAAGGCTTCTTGCTGTTGTAGATGACGGCGAACAGGCGAAAAAAGGACTTGCCGAGGCAAACTTAAGACTGGTTGTAAGTATAGCAAAGCGATATGTGGGACGCGGAATGTTGTTTCTCGATCTTATTCAGGAGGGTAATCTGGGTCTTATCAAGGCTGTGGATAAGTTTGATTATACAAAGGGATATAAGTTTTCAACGTATGCAACATGGTGGATCAGACAGGCTATTACACGCGCCATTGCAGACCAGGCAAGAACTATAAGAATTCCTGTTCATATGGTGGAAACTATAAATAAACTCGTAAGAGTGTCACGTCAGCTGGTACAGGAACTCGGCCGCGAACCTACCCCTGAGGAACTGGCAAAAGAACTGAATATGCCGATTGAAAAAGTGCGTGAAATATCCAAAATATCCCAGGAGCCTGTATCGCTTGAAACTCCGATAGGCGAGGAAGAGGACAGTCATCTTGGTGATTTCATTCCTGACGATGATGCTCCGGCGCCGTCTGAAGCGGCAAGCTTCGTTCTTCTGAAGGAGCAGCTTGGCGATGTTTTAAAAACACTCACTCCGCGGGAAGCTAAGGTTTTAAGACTTCGCTTCGGTCTTGATGACGGACGCGCAAGGACTTTGGAAGAAGTCGGCAAGGAGTTTGAAGTCACGAGAGAGAGAATAAGACAGATTGAAGCTAAGGCCTTAAGGAAATTACGTCATCCAAGCAGAAGCAAAAAGCTGAAAGATTTTCTTGATTGATTTTTAAATTGACGCCTTATCTGCCCACGATAAGCGCATTAAAGATTTTCATTACTATTTGTGGGCAGGAAGGCTATGGATATTTATATGGACTGGATACAGGTATCAATTTTCACCACCTCCGAGGGTATAGAGCCGGTTAGCGGAAGATTGTATCAGCTCGGAATTAATGGCATAGAGATTGAGGACGAACAGGATTTTAAGGATTTTCTTGAAAATAACAAGCAGTACTGGGACTATGTTGATGATGAGCTTGTTAAAAAGATGGAAGGAGAAACTAAAGTCAAGGTGTATGTCAGTGATGATACAGCGGGACGTGAGTTGCTTATTTCCATAAAATCAACACTCGAGGATTTGAAGTTGCTTGATACTGAACATGAATTCGGCAGGCTTGAAATTGAATATGACAGCATGACGGAAGAGGACTGGGCGAATAACTGGCGGCAGTATTTCCATACTATGGAGATAGGTGAAAAGCTTATTATAAAACCGGAGTGGGAGGAACTCAAAGAACCAACTGACAGGGTAGTGTTTAATATAGAACCCGGAATGAGTTTCGGCACAGGCTCCCATTATACAACGCAGCTGTGCCTTGAAGCCCTTGAACAATATGTTACTCCAGGAATGAAAATGCTTGATCTTGGCTGCGGCAGCGGAATTTTATCAATCATTTCGCTTCTTCTGGGAGCAGATGAAGCTGTCGCTGTCGATATCGACCCTAATGCTGTTGATACTGCTTATGCTAACGCCGAGAGAAACGGTATCGATAAATCAAAATATACTGTTCTGGCAGGAAATGTTGTGACAGACACGGATATTCAGGAAAAAATCGCGAAAAATAAATATGAGGTTGTTGCGGCAAATATTGTTGCGGATGTGATAATAGGACTTTGCCCCAAGGCTAAGGAATACATAAAGGATGGCGGAGTATTTATAACATCGGGAATAATTGAGGATAGAATAGACGATGTGAAAAAGGCGCTTATAGAAAACGGTTTTGAGATTATCACCGTAAATCGCCGTAAAGACTGGGCTTCCATAATATGCAGATAAAGAGGTAAGTGATGTTTAAAGTAAATGATAACACATACTATGTCGGAGTCAGTGAAGCGGGGAAACTATCAGATGGCGCGTATCTTATAACCGGTGAAAAAAACGCGCTCATAGAAACAGTATCAGACGGATATTCAGACTTGTATATTCAGAATATTCAAGAGATACTATCCATTCGGGAAATTGATTATCTTATTTTCACTCATACTGAACCGCGCTGTCTTGAATGTGTTGAAAAAATTCTGGAATTAAACCCTGACATAGAAATTATCGGAACAATACCCACGGTGAAAAATCTTAAGGAAATAACAAACAGAACCTTTAATGAGCGTATTGCAAAGAATAATTCCGTTCTCTGTCTGGGTGAAGATATGACTCTGCGCTTTACCATCGCGCCGAATCTTCCATCGCCAGACAGTATGCTTGTATATCTTGAAAATTATAAGATTCTTTTCAGCGGACATCTGTTTGCATCGTATTTCTCAGCGCAGGAGCCGGTAAATGCTGATTTTACGTGTTTGGAGGAATATTATAAGGATAATTTGCTCCCATTTCGTCCGTTTGTGGCAGGGGCGCTCGAAAAAATACAGATTGATACATCAGTTATATGTCCGTGCAGAGGCAGCATAATATCTGATCGAGTGAAGGAATATATAGAAAAATATGTTGTTCTTACCGCCGAGGAAACAGATAAGAATAAAACTGTTGTGATATGTTATCCGGCGGATAACGGATACACTAATAAAATGGCTGATATAATTTCAGATGAACTTTTATCGAACGGTATAAGAGTACAGCAGGCTGATGCGTGCGCAGAGGATATAGCAAAAAAGCTTAACAGCGCGGATGCGCTTATAATCGGAACTTCTACCATACATAGAAACGCCCGGAACGAAGTGCTGCATGCAGTGGCGGATTTAAATGCTGTAAGTGTAAACGGCAAACCGTATTTTGTATTCGGCTCATATGGATGGAGCGGAGAGGGAACTGAAATCATACATAATTTTCTTAAAATGCTTAGAATGAAGCCGGTTTCAAAACCTTTCACTGTTCATTTTAATCCGTCCGAAAAAGATATTGAAGAACTCAGAGGCATAGTAAAACGTTTTGCATGTGATTTGCAAAATATTTATAATTAAAATTGAAATTACTATTGATTTATTAGCAGAAATAGTATAGAATAGTAAATAATAAACTAATATGAAATCAAAGGAAATCAGGAGGTACAATACGATGAGTAATATTAAATTCGACTATTCAAAAGCGCTTCCGTTTGTAGGACAGCATGAGATTGATAACATGGCTGCGTACGTTAAAGACGCGCATGATATGATTCATAATAAATCGGGGGCAGGTAATGATTTTCTTGGTTGGGTAAATCTTCCTACTGATTATGACAAAGAGGAATTTGCAAGAATTAAGAAAGCGGCAGAAAAAATCCGTTCAGATTCTGACGTTCTTATCGTAATTGGTATCGGAGGCTCATACCTCGGCGCAAGAGCCGCTGTAGAGATGCTTCAGCATTCATTCTACAATGCGCTTGACGCTGATAAGAGAAAAGGACCTGCTGTTTTCTTTGCAGGAAATAACATAAGCTCAACATATATGGCTGACTTGCTTGAAACAATCGAGGGTAAGGACATTTCCGTAAATGTTATATCAAAATCAGGAACAACAACGGAGCCTGCTATCGCGTTCAGAATTTTCAAGGATTTACTTGAAAAGAAGTACGGCAAGGAAGGCGCAAAGGGCAGAATATATGCAACCACTGATAAGGCAAGAGGCGCTCTTAAGTCTCTTGCTGACGAAGAAGGTTATGAAACATTTGTTATTGCCGATGATATAGGCGGAAGATATTCAGTGCTTACCGCTGTTGGTCTTCTTCCGATTGCGGCGGCGGGCATTGATATAGATAAGATGATGCAGGGCGCAAAAGAGGCACAGGACGAATACGCTAATCCTGATTTAGCTGAAAATCAGTGCTATCAGTATGCTGTAGTCAGAAATGCCCTTGCGAGAAAAGGCAAGACAGTTGAGATGATGGTAAATTACGAACCGGCGCTTCACTATTTCGGTGAGTGGTGGAAGCAGCTTTACGGCGAGAGTGAAGGTAAGGATAATAAAGGTATTTTCCCTGCGGCTGCTGATTTTTCAAGTGACTTACACTCAATGGGTCAGTATATCCAGGAGGGACAGAGAATTCTTTTTGAGACTGCTTTGCTTGTTGAAAGCCCCAGAAAGGATATTAAGATTGAAGCTACCGAGGATAATATCGACGGACTTAACTTCCTTGCAGGCAAGACAATAGATTTTGTAAACTCAAAGGCTGCACAGGGTACGGCACTTGCGCACACAGATGGACAAGTTCCGAATCTGTCTGTTACAATCCCGGCACTTGATGCTTATAACTTCGGTAAGCTTGTATATTTCTTTGAAAAAGCTTGCGGACTTTCGGGATATCTTCTTGGCGTAAACCCGTTTGATCAGCCCGGCGTTGAGGCATATAAGAAAAATATGTTTGCTCTGCTTGGTAAGCCCGGATACGAGGATGCAAAGGCTGCGCTTGAGGAAAGATTATCAAAATAAGTAACAAAGTAATCAATGATTACTGAAAGAGAGTAAAATCTCAAATATAAAATATTAATAAAGGAGGAAGATTAACATGGTTGAACTTCTGATTGGAAAAAAAGGCACTGGAAAAACAAAGGCACTTCTTGATAAGGTAAACGCTGCGATTACCGTTGCTAATGGTAATGTTGTTTACATCAGTAACAGCGATGAAAATATGTTTGCTGTTAACTCAAAAGCAAGAATGGCAAACACTTCTGATTTTGATATAAGAACATATGGCGAGTTTCTTGGTTTCATCAGCGGAATTGTGAGCCGCGACTATGATATTACGAATATTTTTGTTGACGGTACTTTCAAGATTGTGGGTTCTACAAATCTTGATGGTTTTGAAGAGTTTCTTCAGAGACTCGAAAATATGAGTAAAAAATTCAATATTTCTTTTGTATTGTCTGTAAGTGTTGACGCAGATACGGCACCTGAATACATAAAGAAGTTGTCGTAAAAAAATTTAAACTGCCTGCATGAATTGACGTTTTTCTTCAATGCGTGCAGGCATGATTTTGTTCATTTGGAGGTTAGATATATGCAATATCAAAGTACGAGGGATAAAAGTATTTCCGTAAGCGCTGCTGAGGCGATAAAGACGGGACTGAGTGCTGAGGGTGGATTGTTTGTCCCCGAAAGCTTTCCTTCGGTTAGTATGGAAGAAATAAAGTCGCTCTCCTCAAAGTCGTATAACGAAAGAGCGTATTTTGTGTTAAGTAAATTTCTTACTGATTTTACTGATGCAGAACTCAAAAAGTGCATAGACAGCGCGTATACAAAGGCGAAGTTTGAGACGGACAGTATAGCGCCTGTATATAAATTGAATGATAATACTTATTTTCTTGAACTGTGGCATGGTCCGACCTGTGCATTTAAGGATATGGCACTTCAGATACTTCCGCATCTTCTCACAACATCTATGAAAAAGACGAATGAGGATAAAGAGATTGTAATTCTGGTTGCGACTTCCGGTGATACGGGAAAAGCGGCTCTTGAAGGATTTAAGGATGTTGAAGGCACAAGAATCATAGTGTTCTATCCGGATAACGGTGTGAGTGAAATCCAAAAGCTTCAGATGGTTACTCAGGAAGGTAATAATGTAAGTGTTGCCGCGGTAAAGGGTAATTTTGACGATGCCCAGAACGGCGTCAAGAAGATTTTCACAGATATCGAATATAAAAATCTGCTTGAAAGAAATCAGTTTAAGCTATCATCCGCAAATTCAATTAACTGGGGAAGACTGGTACCTCAGATTGTATATTATTTTTCTGCGTATGCGGAACTTCTCGGTAATCATGAGATTGAAGCGGGCGATAAAATCAATATAGTTGTTCCGACAGGAAATTTCGGTAATATTCTTGCAGCGTACTATGCTAACAAAATGGGACTGCCAGTGAATAAGTTTATATGCGCGTCAAATAAAAACAACGTGCTTACCGATTTTATAAAGACAGGTATATACAATAAAAACAGAGATTTCCATACGACTATTTCGCCGTCGATGGACATTCTTATTTCAAGTAACCTCGAAAGATTTTTATTTGATCTTTCGGGAGAAAATGACGCTGAAATAAAGAATTTGATGCAGCAGCTTAACGAAAAGGGCGTTTATGAGATTTCTGAAGAAATCAAGGCAAAAATGCAGAGTATGTTCTGTGCCGGCTGTTCCGATGACTCTGAGACGATGGCAACAATAAAGAAATGCGCTGCAGAATATGACTATGTAATAGACACGCACACGGCAGTTGCAAAATCTGTTTATGATAAATATGTTGCGGAGACGGGAGATAAGACGAAAACAGTTATCGCTTCAACGGCAAGTCCGTTTAAGTTTAATCAGAGTGTTCTCATTGCGCTTGAGGATCATAACGCAGTTGTCGGAAAGGATGAATTTACATTACTTGAAGAACTTTCAGCTAAGAGCAGAATGAAGATTCCGAAGTCTCTGTATGAATTGAAAGATAAGTCCATCGCATTCGACTTGGTATGCAATAAGGATGAAATGCAGCAGTTTGTAAGCGATTTTCTTATGGTGGAATAATTAAAAAATAGGGCGTAACATTAGTTACGCCTTTAATATTCATAGGAGGAATATCTATGCGTTCTATAATTGAAACAAAAAATGCGCTGATTGCGGGTGAATATAATGATAAGCTGAAATATCTGTATTCCTGTGATGACAGCGCTGTAAAAAAATATGCCGAAAGGTATATTGATGTAATCGAGAGTTTTGAAGATACATATGGAGAGGCAGATGAAATAGCGCTTTTCTCTGCTCCGGGACGTACCGAGATAGGCGGTAATCACACAGATCATCAGCATGGCTGCGTGCTTGCGGGAAGTGTAAATCTCGATGTCATTTCAGCGGCGCGTCCGAATGGAACAAATACGGTACGCATTCAGTCCAGAAATTATAAGATGGATGTAATTGACCTTGATGACCTCGAAATACATCCGGAACAGTTTGACAAGGCTATTGCCCTTATTAGAGGCGTTATAAAGAAGTTTGTCGATTTGGGATATGAGGTTAAAGGTTTTGACGCATATACCACATCTAATGTACTTAAAGGCTCGGGACTTTCATCATCTGCGGCATTTGAGGTGCTTGTAGGCACGATCATTAACGGTTTGTTTGCCAATAATGAGGTTAATCCGATAGAGATAGCGAAATTCGGCCAGTTTGCTGAAAACGTGTATTATGACAAGCCAAGCGGACTTATGGATCAGATGGCGTCATCTGTAGGCTCAGTTGTCGCAATAGATTTTATGAGTACGGAAGAGCCTGTTGTTAACAAGGTTGAATTTGATTTAAAGAAGCACGGTCACGCTCTGTGTATAATCGACTCCGGTGCCGACCATGCTGAATTGACAAGCGAGTATGCCACAATACCTGCCGAAATGAAAGAAGTTGCGGCATTTTTCGGAAAAGAATATCTTCGTGAGATTGATAAATCAGAGTTTCTTGCAAATATAAAGAATATACGTGAGAAGATTGATAACGACAGAGCAGTTCTTAGGGCAATTCATTTCCTTAATGAAAATGAAAGAGCGCAAAAAGAAGTTGAAGCGTTAAGAAACGATGACTTTGAAGGATTTAAGAGACTTGTGAAAGAATCCGGCTTTTCGTCGTATATGTATCTCCAGAATGTGTTTGCGGCAAGTATGCCGAAAAACCAGGCGGTATCATTAACCCTTGCTCTCTGCGATGAGATATTAGGCGATAAAGGCGCCTACCGCGTACATGGCGGAGGATTTGCCGGCACTGTTCAGGCGTTTGTACCGTTTGATATGCTTGATGAATTTAAGAGCAGAATAGAAGCTGTTTTAGGAGAAAATATGTGTCATGTGCTTTCCATTCGTCCTGTGGGCGGTTATGAACTGAAATAATGATTGTATATAAGCTGATTGTGTGATATCCATATATTGCGCAATCAGTTTTTTGATACTGTAAATTATGGAGCGTACGCGTTATTTGTTACGATATAATGCCGGAGTTTCGTGTTTTTTGAATAATAATGTCTGTAAACGAACATTCTAAATAATAACAGAGTAAAAGGAGGAAGAAAAATGATAGAGCAGGATACTATAAAATTATTGCGTGAATGTGATGCAGGCGTGAAAATGGGCGTTAAGTCGATAGACGAGACTCTTGACTATGTGCAAAATAACGATTTAAAGCAGAATCTTTCCGACTGCAAAGCCAAGCATGAAGAATTACAGGATGAAATTCAGACATCACTTGCTAAATATCATGATGACGGTAAAGAGCCGAGCATGATGGCAAAGGGAATGTCATGGATGAAGACGAATGTTAAGCTTACCGCTGATGAATCTGACCAGACTGTTGCCGACCTGATTACGGACGGCTGCAATATGGGAGTAAAAACACTTAACAAGTATTTGAACCAGTATGAAGCGGCGGATGAAAATTCAAAGGATATTGCAAAAAGACTTATAAATATTGAACAGGACCTTGCAATGAACATCCGTTCTTTTCTCTGAGCAAACATCAATTAAAAGATGCTTACAGGAATGTAAGTATCTTTTTTGCTTTATTAAATAGTTTTTTTGACGTCACAACATAAAAATTCAGCGTCAGATACAAATTCTTGTAAAAGGCTTGATTATTTTATTGGTTTGTGAGATAATACATTATGGAAAATAATGCAATGGGGTATTGATATGAGAAAAGCTGATACTACAATTAAATACGTTGAGCCTGACTCCATTGCTTATGAAGCAGGACTTGAAGCGGGGGACAAGCTTTTAAGTATTAACGGTCATGTATTTCATGATATTCTTGAATACCGTTATCTCACCGCGGAATATGAGGTTACATTGGAAGTCCTGAAAAAGGACGGAACAAAAGAGATGATAACCGTTGAAAACGACTATGATGACATAGGCATTGAATTTAACGAAGAACTCATAGACGAGGCGCAAAGCTGCAAAAATAAATGTATTTTCTGCTTTATTGACCAGCTTCCTGAGGGAATGCGCGAAACGGTCTATTTTAAGGATGATGATACGCGTCTTTCGTTTCTACAGGGTAACTATGTGACGCTCACCAATCTATCCGATGAAGAAATTGACCGGCTTATAAAAATGCGTGTCTCGCCGATAAATATCAGTGTTCACGCAACGGAGCCTGAGCTTCGGTGTATGATGCTTCATAACCGTTTTGCAGGTACCTGTTATGAAACAATGAGGCGTTTTAAGGAAAATGATATTTATATGAACTGTCAGGTTGTGCTTTGCCCCGGGATAAACGATGGCGAAAATCTGAAGCGTACATTGTCTGATTTAGGCGCGTTATATCCGAATGTAAACAGCATTTCCGTTGTTCCGGTGGGATTGACAAGATATCGTGACGGGCTTTATCCGCTAAAACCTTTTACGAAGGAAACCAGCGCGGAAACAATACGCTTTGTTGAACAAATACAGAACGAATTCCTTGAAAAGTACGGTACGCGGCTTGTGTATCTCTCTGACGAGTTCTATGTAGACGCTATGCTTCCGATACCACCGGCGGAATGTTATGAGGGCTTTCCGCAGTTGGAAAACGGCGTGGGGCTTATCGCAAGTATGAAGGAAGAATTTGACAGCGCAATAAATCTTGTAAAGCAGAAAAAAAGATCAAGACATGTTTCTATAGCAACAGGCGAGATTGCATACGGATTTATAAAAGACCTTGCTGAAAATATAGAGGCAAAATGCGAGGGCGTAATGATAGACGTTTATCCGATAAAGAATAACTTTTTCGGCGGAGGAGTAAGCGTTTCGGGACTTGTATGCGGATGCGATATAATAGAATCTCTTAAAGGCAGAGTTAAAACAGACACTCTTTTGATTCCTGACAGTATGCTTCGAGATGATGATAATGTTTTTCTTGATGATACAACAGTTGAGGACGTTGAAAAGGAGCTTGACGTTAAAATAACCTCTGTTTTAAACGACGGATATGAATTTATAGAAAAAGTACTTGATGAGGAACTTGAATTTTAAAAAGAAAGGATCAGGAAATGAAACCGGTAGTAGCTATAGTCGGCAGACCTAATGTGGGAAAATCGACTTTGTTTAATAAAATAACAGGAAAAAGAATAAGTATTGTTGAGGATACTCCAGGAGTGACGAGAGACAGAATATTCTCAGATGCTGCATGGCTTGATAAGCATTTTACCCTTATAGACACAGGCGGTATTGAACCCGCGTCAAAGGATGAAATACTTGTCCAGATGCGCCGTCAGGCGCAGCTTGCCATAGATATGGCGGATGTTGTCGTGCTTATGGTCAATGTTAAAGACGGTGTGACGGCAAACGACCAGGATGTCGCTCAAATGCTTTTAAAAGCAAAAAAGGAAATTATATTGGCTGTAAATAAGGTTGACAACATCGGTGAACCACCGTTTGAGTTTTACGAGTTTTATAATCTGGGACTTGGTGATCCGATAGCCGTTTCATCCACTCACGGTCTTGGCGTGGGAGATCTTCTTGATGAAGTGACAAAGAAATTCCCTGAGGATGCTGACACATCTGAGGAAGAGGATGAAATAAAGGTTGCCGTTATAGGTAAGCCTAATGCCGGCAAATCCTCGCTTATAAATAATATTTTGGGTGAAAACAGAGTAATAGTAAGCGATGTCGCAGGTACTACACGTGATGCAATTGACTCGCGCTATGAAAAGGACGGGGATAAGTTTTTGTTCATTGATACCGCGGGAATGAGAAAACGCGGAAAGATTGACGAGGCTGTTGAGCGCTACAGTGTTGTACGTTCGCTTGCGGCTGTTGACAGAAGCGACGTGTGCGTTATAATGATTGACGCGAGCGAGGGTATAACTGAGCAGGATACCAAAATAGCTGGATACGCGCATGAACAGGGCAGAGCGTGTATTTTTGCCGTGAATAAATGGGATATTATCGATAAGGACGATAAGACCATGAAGAACTTCACAATGCGAGTTCGTGAAGAGTTTGCGTTTATGTCGTATGCTGAGATAATATTTATCAGCGCAAAGACGGGACAGAGAGTTGAAAAGCTATTGGATTTAATAAAGGCTGTTAATGAACAGCATAAACGCAGAATAAAAACAGGTATGCTGAACGATGTTTTAAATGAGGCTATGGCAAAACAGCAGCCGCCGTCAGACAAGGGCAGACGCTTAAAGGTCTACTACGGCACACAGGCAACAACCGCGCCGCCGACCTTTATACTGTTCGCAAACTCGAAGGAGCTGTTCCATTATTCGTATCTGCGATTTATAGAAAATCAGGTGCGCGAAGCGTTTGGGTTTGAGGGAACGCCGATAAAGTTTATAATACGCGAAAAAAACGAAAAGAAAATGTAAGTTAGGTTAAAATCGCCCGGCTCATCGCTTTTTGCCGTAGGCAGTACTCCGGTACGATACCGTCGGCTGCAAAGCGGAAATCTGAATGATTTTTTCTCGGACTTTTACGGAGGGGAATTATATTATGAATAGTCAAATTGTGTTGGTATTGATAGCGGTAGCAGTAATATCATATCTTATCGGCTCCATCAATTTTTCGATATTGATTTCAAAAGCAATAAGCGGAAAAGATATAAGAGAAAGTGGCTCAGGCAATGCGGGAGCGACGAATATGCTTAGAACCTATGGTAAAAAAATGGGTATTCTGACGCTTGTACTTGATGTGTTAAAAGGAATTATCGTAATTTTATTAACGATTGCAGCCTCAAAATGGGTTCAGTCGTATTTAGTGGAAAGTTTCCCTACAAGTCTTGCCCAGACAAGACCCATACCCACAATAAAGCCGGAAACTCTGAAATACATAGCCGGTGTGTGTGTAATACTCGGTCATAACTTTCCTCTTTATTTCGGTTTCAAAGGCGGAAAGGGAGTTGCGACAAGTCTTGGAGTGGTGCTTATGCTCGACTGGAAGGTTGGACTTATCATAGCCGTGTTTGCGATTGCGATTATGGCTATTACGCGCTATGTGTCACTCGGTTCAGTCTTAGGAGGCGCGGCATACATTCTGATTGAAGGCACGAAGATTTTAGTTACTGACCCCGTAAACAAAGTGTGTTTCGTATGCGTTGTAATTCTCGGCGGACTTCTTATAGTAAGGCATCATGCTAATATAAAAAGATTAATGTGTGGAAATGAAAATAAATTAAGTTTCAAGAAAAAATAAAATGCACAAATTCAATTTGTCGTAAAAATAAGGAGGTTAGCCATGAAAATAGCTGTAATAGGCTCCGGCGGATGGGGAACTGCGATAGCAATTCTGTTATCGTCAAGAGGACATGACGTTTATCTGTGGTCATGGATACAGGAGGAAACTGACAGACTTTCTAAAGATAGAGAAAACAAAGAATTTCTTTCGGGAGTTAAGTTTCCTGAAACGATTTACTGTACGCACGACATGGGTGAATGCGCAGACGGCGCGGAACTCATCATAACCGCTGCTCCGTCACCCGCTACGCGGACTACGGCAAAACAGCTTTCACCACATGTGAAAGCAGGACAAAAAATAGTTAATATCTCAAAAGGACTTGAGGAAGGCACATTATTACGTCTTTCCCAGGTTTATAAAGAGGAAATTCCGCAGGCTGATATATCGGTAATGAGCGGTCCGTCACATGCTGAAGAGGTTTCACGCGGACTCCCCACAACCAATGTGGTTGCCTCTGAAAGTGTTGAAACTGCAAAATTTATTCAGGATATCTTTATGGGAGAGATGTTCAGAGTATATACCTCAACCGATATTATAGGCTTAGAGCTTGGCGGCGCGCTTAAAAACGTTATTGCTTTATGCGCGGGAATAAGTGATGGACTCGGTTACGGAGATAACACAAAGGCGGCTCTTATGACAAGAGGACTGGCTGAGATTGCTCGGCTTGGTGAGGCTATGGGAGCTGATAAAAGAACATTTACGGGATTATCAGGCGTTGGCGACCTTATAGTAACATGCACAAGTATGCATTCTCGTAACCGCAGAGCCGGTATACTTCTCGGACAAGGCAAGAGTCTTAAAGAAACACTTGACAGTGTACATATGGTGGTTGAGGGTGTTAACACAGCCGCTGCCGCATATGAAATGGCAAAGAAATATAATGTTACGATGCCTATAGTAGAAGAGGCATATAACATATTATATAACGGAAAAGATGCAAAGGAAGCCGTTTTGAGGCTTATGACAAGGGAGAAACGGGAAGAGGATTAACGTGAAAAATCACGCTAATCAGATTTGATTGCCCGTGCGATTTTTTCTCACAAGGTTCGAAAACGCACAGGGGCATAATATCCATTTAACGCCTTATCTGCCCACGATGAGGACGTTGATGTTTTCATTACAATTTGTGGGCAGAAAGGCTATGGATATTATTAGTATGAACGTTGTAATTGTAGGCGGAGGAAAAGTCGGAAGAAAGCTTGTGAAGGATTTTAATAATGAGGGCGAGAATATTGTTCTTATTGATATTAAAAATTCCGTATGCGAGAGGGTTGAAGAAAGCTATGACGTCAGATGTGTGAACGGTATAGGAACAAATCTTGAAACTTTGAACGAAGCCGAGGTCAGAAAAGCTGATTTGTTTATTGCTGTTACTGAAAATGACGAGTATAATGCGCTGTGCGCGGTAATGGCAAAAAAGCTTGGCGCGGAAAGATGCGTTGCGAGAGTAAGAAACAGAGTATATTTTAAACAGCTTGATTTTATGCGCTCAGCGCTGGGAATAGACCTTATAGTAAATCCTGAATATGCGACTGCAAGTGAAATATCAAGAATACTACGCTTCCCGGCAGCAATAAATGCTGAAACTTTTGCAAAGGGACGGGTTGAACTTATTGAATTCAATATAGGAGATGATAATTCGCTTTGCGATAAGGCTTTATATGAAATATATAAAAAATATAAGATTAAAGTGCTCATATGTGCCGTTCAGCGCGGGAGCGAGGTTTACATCCCTAACGGTGATTTTATTATCAGAAAGGGAGATAAGCTGCATATAACGGCGTCCCACCGTGATTTAACATTGTTTATGCGTGAGATTGGCGTTATACAGAAGAAGGTAAAATCAGCTATACTTATCGGAGGCGGAAGGATATCGTTTTATCTTGCGAAGCTGTTACTGGAAAGCGGAATGCAGGTTAAAATAATAGAAAGTAATATGGAACGTTGTCAGGAACTGGCTGAATATCTTCCTAAAGTAGATATAGTGTATGGTGACGGAACAGACAAAAACGTGCTTAGTGAAGAGGGTATAGACAGGGTTGATTCTCTGGTGGCGCTTACCGGTATAGACGAGGAAAATATGATAATTTCCATGTATGCAAAGACACGAGATGTCGATAAGATTGTCACAAAGGTAAACCGTATTTCCTTTGCAGACCTTATGGATGATAGCGGAGTATATAGCATAGTAACGCCTAAAAATATTACTGCGGATA
Organism: Oscillospiraceae bacterium; assembly: GCA_022509025.1. Classification (GTDB taxonomy): domain Bacteria; phylum Bacillota; class Clostridia; order UBA1381; family UBA1381; genus Hominilimicola. The sequence goes on from JAFLUB010000015.1 coordinate 19,680, forward strand.
TAATAATACGCTATGCAAGAGCGATGAAATCAGCAAAGGAAACTGAAATTGTTACTCTGTACCGTATTGTTAACAACCAGGCTGAAGCTTTAGAGTTTATTGTAAATAAAGAATCAGAACTGACTTCAAAATCTCTTTCGCAGATAAAAATTAAGAAAAATGTACTGATAGCGGCAATTCTGCACAACAACAAAATGTTTGTGCCGGATGGAAACAGCCGGATTTCGGTAGGAGATACTGTAGTTGTTGTGACTACGCAGCACCTGACCACACTAAGCGATATACTGGAATAAGAAGGGAATACATTATGAATTTCAGAATGATAGCATACTCTATAGGGCGTATTCTGACAGTAATAGCCGCCACTATGCTTTTTCCTCTGTTCATATCATTATATTATAAAGAGGGAATAGCAGTTTCGTATTTAATACCGATAATTATATCCATTGCGCTTGGCGCCGGTGTGTCTTTAAAATCACCGAAGCATAAGGAATTATTTATAAGAGAGGGTATGGTAATAGTTGCGCTGAGCTGGATAGCTATATCATTGGTGGGCGCGCTTCCATTCTATATAAGCAAGGCAATTCCAAGCTTTATAGACTGTTTCTTTGAAACAGTCTCAGGCTTTACAACTACAGGTTCAACAATACTCACAGATGTAGAATCAATGAGCAGGAGCCTGTTGTTTTGGCGCAGCTTCACACACTGGCTCGGCGGTATGGGTGTGCTTGTGTTCACGATGGCAATATTTTCAGCAAAAGATACGCGAACAACATATATGATGCGCGCGGAAATGCCCGGACCTGTGGTAGGAAAGATAGCGAGCAAATGGCAGTTTTCATTAAGAATACTATATATGATTTATATTGCGCTTACAGTGATAGAGATAATATTCCTATCTTTCGGAGGAATGCCGCTGTTTGACAGCGTTGTTCATGCTTTCGGAACAGCGGGAACCGGAGGATTCGGTATAAAAAATGATTCAATAGGGTTTTATAACAGCGCGTACATTGACTATGTAATAGCGATATTTATGATGCTGTTCGGACTGAACTTCAACGTATACTATCTCCTGCTCATAAGAAAGTTTGCTCAGATAAAAGGAAATGATGAAGCCAAATGGTATCTTGGTATTATGGTAGGAGCGTCTTTAATCATTGCTCTGAATATTATGCCTGTATACCACACGTTCGCAAATTCGTTCAGATATTCATTTTTTCAGGTTTCGTCTATAATGACTACCACGGGTTATTCCACGGCTGATTTTATCACGTGGCCGATGCTGTCGCAGATTATACTGGTATTATTGATGATAGTGGGCGCCTGCGCCGGTTCTACAGGCGGAGGTATAAAGGTTATCCGTATAATTATATTACTGAAAGCTGCATTGCATTCCATAAAGAAAGCGGCAAGTCCGAGACGTGTTTTCTCTGTCAAGGCTGATGGAAAGAGTGTGGAAAATACCGTTGTACATGGTGTCCTTGCATACTTTGTGATATATATGATTTTTATGGGACTTTCAATTCTGATAATCAGTCTCGACAATAAAGATTTTGCGACTACCGTGACGTCAGTAATTGCTACTATGAATAATATAGGTCCCGGACTTGCATCGGTAGGACCTGCAGGTAATTTCAGTGAGTTCTCTGTTCTGTCAAAGCTTGTAATGTCGGTAGGCATGCTTGCGGGCAGGCTTGAATTCTATCCAATACTTGTTCTTTTCTTCCCGAGCCTGTGGAAAAGAACATAACAGACGAGAAAAGAAGTGATTAACATTTTCAGAAAAATTTTTTTCAGAAAAAGAATAAATCCGGCAAGACACATTGCTATAGGATTCATAGCAATTATATTTTTTGGCGCGCTTATCCTTATGCTGCCGTTATCGTCAAAAGAACGTGTGTTCACGCCATTTCTGACGGCGCTTTTCACGTCAACTTCTGCCACCTGTGTGACAGGGCTGACGCTTATTAACCCCGGCGCGTATCTGAGCGTATTCGGACAGATTATTCTGCTTATTATGATACAGACAGGCGGCTTAGGGTTTATGACTATATTGTGTTTCGCGTTTGCAGTCACCAATAAACGTATCGGACTGCGAAACAGGTTGCTTATTGCTCAGTCGGTCGGTAGTGAAAGTCTTGATGACGTGGTGGGGCTTGCAAAGAATGTGTCTATAATAACCATTATCGTTGAGGCTGCGGGAGCGTTGATAATGTCTATACGGTTCATACCTGAATTCGGATTCTTTAAAGGTCTCTGGTTCAGTATATTTCACTCCGTTTCCGCATTTTGCAATGCAGGCTTTGATATAATCGGTGACGGAAAGAGCATGATATCCTTTGCGCATGATCCGGTTATTCTGGTTACACTCGCTGTTCTTGTAATAACAGGCGGGCTTGGTTTCATCGTCTGGGAGGAGTTATTGAAAAAGAAATCATGGAAGAAAATAAGCATGTATTCAAGGGTCATACTTTCTGTGTCGGCAGTCCTGCTGATTTTGGGCACGGTGGTGTATTTTATTCTTGAATACAATAATCCGGACACGATAGGAAACTGCGCAATTTCCGGGAAGCTGCTGTCTTCTTTTTTTCAGTCTGTAACAACCCGTACAGCCGGGTTTGACGCAATTAACCAACGCCGCCTGACAGATTTATCTAAAATCTGGGGAACGGTTCTTATGATGATAGGCGGAGCATCGGCATCAACTGCCGGAGGTATTAAAACCGGTACTTTTGCTCTGGTAATAATGACGCTTTACACAGTGCTTCGCGCAAAATCTGATGTTGTTATTGCGGGGAGAAGAATAAAGCCTGATATCATTCTTCATGCGATGGCGCTATTGATTCTGTGGCTTTTATTTGTGATTGCAGGCTCGCTGCTTATAGCCTACATTGATAATCAACCTGTAATAGACGCGATATATGAAACGGCGTCCGCCTACAGCACCGTGGGATTAACAGTGGGAATTTCAGAATCAGCGTCGGTATTTACCAAAATACTGCTTATCATATATATGTTTTTCGGAAGAGTAGGAATACTGACGATAAGTGTTATGTTTATGGTACGTTCAGCAAAAGAAACGGATATAGAGTATCCTGATGGTAAATTTATAGTCGGATAGGAGATAATTATGAAAACATTTGCGGTGATTGGATTGGGAAGATTCGGTTCGGCTGTTGCTATGCAGCTGTTTAATATGGGATATGAGGTTCTGGCGGTTGATAAGGAGATGGAAAACGTCAATCTTGTAGCTGACTATGTCACAAGCGCCGTATGCGGTGACGCAAAGGAAGAAGGAGTATTAAAATCAATAGGGATAAGAAATTATGACTGTGTGATTGTTTCTATTGGTAACGACCTGGCTGACAGCGTTCTTATAACTCTTACACTAAAAGAAATGGGAATAGAGAAAATTGTTTGTAAAGCCCGGGACGGACAACACGAGAAGATACTGAAAAAAATAGGAGCCGACAGTGTGATTATTCCGGAAAAAGAGGCGGGAATAAAGACGGCAGTTTCTCTTGTTTCTAATCGCCTTATAGATATGATAGACCTTTCCGATGATTACAGCATCGCCGATAGGATTGTTCCTGAAAGCTGGATAGGAAAAAAAATAAGTGAACTGGCGGTACGGAAACGCTTTGGTGTTAATATTGTAGCTGTAAAAAATCATGCAAAGGAAAACAATGTTAATATAACTCCGGAACCGGATTATGTTTTTAAAGACAAGGATATTGTGGTACTTGTCGGAAAAACTACTGATATAAATAAATTGAAATAAGATTCCTGACTGCCCTCGGGCAGTCTCAGACTGTCGACAAATTGCCCAGACCGCGCAATATTGCAATCTACAATATCAAGGTATTTTTTATACTAAGTAAATTTAACAGCGGTATTTTATCGAAAAATACCGCTGTTATGCGCTTTTCACGAAAATAAGCCTTACCGTACCCACGTACGCCGACAGACTTATTTTCGTGAAATCTGACCTGATTTGTCAAAGTCTGCACAGAGTGTAGACTTTGTCTACACTCTGTGACTGCCCTCGGGCAGTCTTTTTTTTGATTAACATTCTCTTTGGTTTGAAAGCTGAAAATGATAATAAAGAGTTTGCATTTTTTATGTAGAATTAACAAATAATAAAACAAAAGGCAAAAAGACATTGACAAAAGTTTAACAATCAAATATAATGTATTACAGAGAGATTGATAAAAAAATAACAATATTTTTATCAACTAAATATAGATGAGTATATCATGTATTTGCAGGCCTGAAATACCTGTGTCGTATCGTAGCGTGCAAAGCATGATTCAATATTTTAGGAGGTATAATTATGTCAGAAGTAAATGTAAATGAAATGATTGACGGCTATGTCAAGAAAGCGCAGGCCGCTCTGGAAGAGTTTATGAACTATGACCAGGAAAAGATTGATGAAATCGTAAAGGCTATGACGCTTGCCGGTCTTGATAAGCATATGGAGCTTGCCAAGCTGGCTGTTGAGGAAACAGGCAGAGGAGTCTATGAGGATAAAATCACAAAGAATATGTTTGCAACCGAGTATGTTTATCATTCCATAAAGAATGATAAAACCGTTGGAGTAATTGAGGAAAATGACCTTGAGGATTATGAGGTTGTGGCTGAACCTGTAGGTGTTGTATGCGGTGTCACACCTGTAACAAATCCGACTTCAACAACCATGTTCAAGGCGCTTATCTGTATAAAGTCAAGGAATCCGGTAATTTTCGGTTTCCACCCGGCTGCTCAGCAGTGTAGTGTGGCCGCAGCAAAGGTTGTATATGACGCAGCAGTTGCGGCAGGAGCACCGGAGAATTGTATTCAGTGGATTGAACATCCGTCGGTTGAGGCTACAAACGCGCTTATGAATCATCCGGGAGTTGCGACTGTTCTTGCAACAGGCGGCAGCGGCATGGTTAAGGCTGCATATTCAACAGGTAAGCCGGCATTAGGCGTAGGACCGGGTAATGTTCCGTGCTATATCCATAATAGCGCTGACATTGAGCAGGCTGTAAATGACCTTATTTTGTCAAAAACCTTTGATAATGGTATGATTTGCGCTTCTGAGCAGGCTGCAATCGTGGATAAGTCAATTTCATCAAAGTTTGAAAAGCTTATGAAGAAATACGGCTGCTATTTCCTTAAAGAGGATGAAATAAAGAAGGTAAGTGACTATTGTATAAACAGCGAAAAAGGCTCTGTTAATCCTGATATAGTTGGTAAAAGCGCATCATGGATTGCCGAAAACGCGGGAATTAAAGTTCCTGAGGGCACAAAAATTCTTTTGGCAAAGCTTGACGGCGTAGGTCCTGAGTATCCGCTTTCAAGAGAAAAACTAAGCCCTGTTCTGGCATATTTCATTGTCAGCGATGCAGATGAGGGTATAGACAGATCTGAGGAAATGGTTATGTTCCATGGTATGGGACATTCTGCTGTCATTCATGCAAAGGACAATGATGTTATAAATAAATTTGCAGACAGAATGAAGGCGAGCCGTCTTATAGTAAATTCACCATCATCACATGGCGCGATAGGCGATATTTACAATTCGAATATACCGTCACTCACATTGGGCTGCGGAAGCTACGGCGGAAACAGTGTCAGCGGTAACGTTACGACAATTAATCTGATAAATCAGAAGAGAGTCGCAAAGAGGAGAGTTAACATGCAGTGGTTCAAGGTTCCAGATAAGATTTATTTTGAATATAATTCAATCCAGTATCTTGAGAAGATGCCGAATATTTCAAGAGCGTTCATCGTAACAGACCCTGGTATGGTATCTCTGGGATATGTAGATAAGATTCTTTATTATCTGAGAAAGAGAACCGATCATGTCCACTGTGAGATATTCTCGGATGTCGAGCCTGACCCGTCAATCGAAACCGTTCAGAACGGCGCAAAGATGATGGATGAATTCAAGCCTGATGTAATAATTGCTTTAGGCGGTGGAAGCGCTATGGACGCTGCGAAGGGAATGTGGCTGTTCTATGAGCATCCCGATATTGACTTTAATTCGTTAAGACTTCGTTTTCTTGACATAAGAAAGCGTGCGTTTAAGTTCCCGAAAATGCGTAACAAAGCTCAGCTTGTAGCTATTCCGACAACATCAGGAACAGGCTCTGAGGTAACAAGCTTTGCTGTTATTTCTGATAAGAAAAATAACATGAAGTATCCTCTTGCCGATTACGAATTGACGCCGAACGTTGCTATTATTGACCCGCAGTTCGTTATGACTTTACCTAAGTCTGCAACTGCCGATACAGGTCTTGACGTGCTTACTCATGCGATTGAGTCATATGTGTCAGTAATGGCATCTGACTATACAGACGGTCTTGCTATAAAAGCGATTCAGCTTGTGTTTAAATACTTGCCCAGAGCCTATAAGAACGGCGCAAGTGACGAGGAAGCGAGAGAGAAGATGCATAATGCAAGCTGTATAGCAGGTATGGCATTCACAAACGCATTCCTTGGACTTAACCATTCAATTGCTCACAAGATAGGCGGAGAATACCATATTCCTCATGGAAGAGCCAACGCAGTGCTTCTGCCGCATATTATTGCATACAACGCGTCAGCGCCATCTAAGTTTGTGTCATTCCCGAAATATAAGAAGTTTATTGCAGATGAAAAATATGCTGAAATTGCTGCTGCATTGGGACTTCCCGCAAAGACAACCGAAGAGGGCGTAAAGAGCCTTATTGAAGCAGTTATAAATCTTATGAAGGAAGTTAATGAACCGTTATCATTCTCAGAATGCGGAATTGATGAAGAAACATATATGGCTAAGATTCCGGAGATTGCCGATAAAGCTTTTGAGGATCAGTGTACAACCGCAAATCCTAAGCTTCCGCTTATTTCAGAAATAGAAGATATTATGAAAAAGGCATATAAGAACTGATAAAATATGAACAAAACTCACCACTCGGAGTACCCTGTACGCTATCGGCTTATAGCCGATAGCCGCCACAGGCGAGTTTTGCTAACTGCAAAACCTTCACGGTACGCCATCAGGTGAGTTTTGTCCGTTCTGAAACAAAAAAATAATATAAATGTCATATAAATATTATGCATTATGTGGTATAATAGTATCAGTTAAACTCGGTTTTAAATAAAAAAGATGGAAGGAGCATTTTAAAATGGAGGAAGTATTTGACAAATTAAAGGTACATGCAGGCAAAGCCAAGGACGGAGCAGTTAAATTAACAAAGATTGTGATTGACAAGACAAACAATGTTGTTAATCAGACTAAGCTTAAGTATGCTATCAATGAAACAGAGGATAAAATCAGTGAGATTTATGCTGAAATAGGAAAGGCTATTTATGACGGACGTGAATCAGACACTGATATATCTGATGTAATCAGCGAAAAGTGTGATAAAATAGATACACTTCAGGCAGAGGTATCTGAACTCAAGGAACAGCTTGCCCAGCTTAAGGAAACAGTAAAGTGTTCTGAGTGCGGCGCTTATAATCATGCTGATGACTTATATTGCTCAAAGTGCGGTCAGAAACTGCGCGCTGTTGAAGAGTTTACAGCAGAAGAGGACGAGAATGCCGTTATAATAGATGCGTCGGAGGACGAAGAATAATTTTTTCGGATAAATCGTTTTGAAAAAGGGTGAATGTATGGATAGTAAAAAGGACATGAATATCGAGTCATATGAAGGTCAGGATGCGTTTTACAGCGGAACAGACGAAGAATATGAGGAATTTTTAAGAAATGCCGATATAACAATAGATGATGGCGATGAAGCGGAACCTGTAGAGAATACACAGAGAGTAAATCTGAATGAAACAATTAATCTTCAGAATGTTATCGATAGATTTAAGAAAACAGCCGGCGACATAGGCAGCGGAGCTAAAACGCTTAAAGATTCTGTTGTCAGTAAGATTGATATATTCAAACAAAAAAAAGAAGATGAAACCGGGGAAGAAAATAATACTGACACAGATGACGGCATTACCGAAAAGGTAAAAACAGCGCTTGAAAACATATCACAAAATATTCAATCAGATTCAAAGGATACCGCAATTCTTGCGGATAAACTTGACGGCGCCGAATCGCAGCTTTCAGATATCTATAAGGATATAGAGTTAATTTCTTCAAAGCTTGATACGATTTCTTCAAGGCTTGAGTCATCAGGAGAGCGCTCAGGGGCTGGGATGGAAGACCTTGAAGAGAGTTGTTCTGATATTATGACATTGCTTGAATCAGTTGACGCTGATGTTTCTGAAATAAAGCAGGCGGTTCATTCTGTTTCAAAGCTGAATGATAGTATATTTGATTTGAAGAATACGCAGTATAATACAAAAAATGCAATTTCAGAACTTGAAACAGCGTTTGCAAGACTCAAAAGAAAATGTGTGCTTGGCGTTACGGTGCTGAGTATATTGAGTGCAATTGTAATAGTGCTTGAAATAATCTTGATGCTTTCATAAGTTTTATGAAATGCGGCAAATATCACATATTTAGCCGCATTTCTTTTTTTATAATTTATTTGTCAAACTTACATTTTTTATTGAAAATACCAATATTATGTGCTATACTATCAATATGTTATAATTAATCTGAATAGGGAGTAGATATCGTGAAATCGTTTATGGATGAAAATTTTATGCTTAGCAACGATGTCGCTGTAAAGCTTTATCACAATTATGCAGCTAAGATGCCGATATTTGACTATCATTGCCACTTAAGTCCTCAGGAAATGTATGAGGATAAGCCATTTGAGAGTATAACTGAGATGTTTCTTGACGGAGACCATTACAAATGGCGTTATATGCGCTCAATGGGACTCAATGAGAGATATATGACAGGACACAGAACCGGTGATAAACCGTCGGATTATGAAAGATTTGAAGCATTCGTATCTGCGCTTCAGTATGCAATCGGTAATCCGCTCTATCATTGGACCCATCTTGAACTTCAAAGATATTTCGGTATAGACACTGTTTGCCGCATAGATACTGCACGCGGGATTTTCGACAGCGCGAACAAGGTTATAAAAGAAAAGAATATGAGTCCTTCATATCTTATAAACAATTCAAATGTTGCGTGTGTCTGCACTACTGATGACCCTGCGGATACATTGGAATGGCATAAGAAAATCGCGGAAAAGGGACATATCAAGGCGAAGATTTTACCTACATTCCGCCCTGATTTTATGATTAATATTGATAAGGACACATATGCTGCATACATAAAAAAATTATCGGCTGTGTCAGGTGTGGAGATTACTTCTTATAATGACCTTATTGATGCAATATATAAAAGAATTGATTATTTCCATTCTGTAGGATGCAGAATATCAGATCATGCTCTTGACTGTGTCCCTTATGCTGACGGCATTAATGTAAATTCAGTATTTAAAAAAGCAATATCCGGAATCAGTCTTACTGATAATGAAATAAAGGGTTATAAATCAAGAGTGCTGATTGACCTTGCAAAAAAATATAAATCCCTTGATTGGGCGATGCAACTACATATCGGAGCGCTTCGTAATAACAACACGAAAATGTTTAATCTTTTAGGCGCGGATACCGGCTTCGACTCAATAGCAGATTATAATATAGCCGTTGATTTGTCGAACCTTTTAAATGCAATGGATACAACGGATGATCTTCCCAAAACAATTCTTTATACTCTTAATCCGAAGGATAACTATGTAATTGCAACTATGCTGGGTAATTTTCAGGCGGAAGGTACAGGCGGTAAAATACAGTTCGGTTCAGGCTGGTGGTTCTGCGACCAACGAGACGGAATGATTGAGCAAATGAAGTCGCTTTCAAATCTCGGCGCTCTTAATAAGTTTGTAGGAATGCTTACTGATTCGAGAAGCTTCTTATCGTATACAAGACATGAGTATTTCAGGCGTATCCTGTGTAATCTTATTGGAGAATGGGTTATAAACGGCGAGTTTCCGGCTGATTTTGATACGCTCGGAAAAATTGTTGAAGATATCTCGTTCAATAATGCAAAGAATTACTTTGGAATTGAGTTATAGGAGATTAACGTGAAAAAGGAGCGGCACATCTCACCCTTTTCAGGAACTTGAAGTATCCGCATGCGACTGCGTTCCTCAAAAGCGCAATCTGGTTGACTCCAGGTTGCATGGGCGAGCAGCAAATGTAATTTGCGACCAGCCTTTTCCACGTTACAATTTGTGTTGCTGCAAGGCAGCAAAATGGAGGATTAAAATGGAGCTATTAAAAAGAACGGTGGCTCAGAAAAAACATACTGAGCGTGTATTACAGTTCGGAGAAGGTAATTTCTTAAGGGGCTTTGTTGACTGGATGTTTGACAGACTGAACAAGGAAAATGACGGTGATTATGGTGTTGCGGTTGTTATGCCTCTGTCAAATCCGACTATGGACAAATTTATAAATGATCAGGATGGTTTATACGATTTATATCTGCGCGGACTCCTTAACGGTCAGAGAATAGAAGAAAAGAGGGTTATAGAATGTGTGACCCGCTGTATTGATCCATACGCGAGGACAGACGAATTCTTTGAATGCGCTGCGAACCCCGATTTAAGATTTATAGTGTCCAATACAACGGAAGCGGGTATAGAATACAAACCGGGCGATGACGGTAAATCTTTTAATAACACAACCTTTCCCGGCAGACTCACAATGTTTCTGAAGAAACGATTTGATTTGAACCTACCGGGCTTTATACTGTTTCCATGTGAACTCATTGATAGAAACGGTGATGAATTAAAGAAATGCGTATTAAAATACGCAGAGGATTTTGGTTATGGCAGTGATTTTATAAGATGGGTAAATGAAGAGAACCATTTCACAAACACACTTGTTGACCGTATTGTTACCGGATACCCGAAGGATGATGCCGAAAAGATGTGTGAGGAATACGGATATATTGATAATGTTATAGATACAGCAGAGATATTCCATTTATGGGTAATTGAGGGTGACAAAAAATTAGCTGCTGAAATCCCGTTTACAGATATAGGCTTGAATGTTCTGTGGACTGATGATGTGACACCGTATAAAAAGCGTAAGGTGCGTATTCTAAACGGCGCTCATACAATGATGGTGCCGGCGGCAAGACTTGCCGGACTTGAATCAGTGGGCGAGGCAATGAATGATGAATTGATTTATTCATTTATGCATAAGGGCGTATATGAGGAAATCATTCCAACTCTTGACTTGCCGAAAGATGAGCTGATAAAATTTGCGGATGATGTAACAGAACGTTTCAGAAACCCTTTCATAAAGCATCTTCTGCTTAGTATAACTTTAAATTCAGTGTCAAAATTCAAGGTGCGCGATTTGCCGTCTCTACTGGAATATATTGATAAATTCGGCAAAGAGCCTCCATGCCTTGTATTTTCGCTTGCGGCGCTTATTGCGTTTTATAAAGGCGATGAGGCAAATGACGATATAGCTGTAATGGAATTTATGAAAAATGCGTCTGTGGAAGAAATTCTTTCAAAAAATGAATACTGGGATAGTGACTTATCGTTCCTGCTTCCGTCAGTCAGGAAGTATCTTGCTGATATTGAGGAAAATGGTATAAGGAACGCAATGAAGGCAATAGTAAAATGAAACAGATAAAGATTAGTGAAAAAGACAATGTGGCTGTAATGCTTGAAGGAGATTTAAGCGGTCATAAAGTAGCGCTTTGCGATATAAAGAAGGGTGAAAATGTAACCAAATACGGCTACCCTATAGGACATGCTACAGAGAATATCAACGCGGGAGAACATATTCACACACATAATTTAAAGACAAATCTCAGCGGTACTCTGGAATATACATATGAACCCGAGTTGAATGAAATAACCCCTGAGCCCAAAAGGACATTCATGGGCTACGTCCGTGAAGACGGCAGAGTTGGAATACGCAATGAGATATGGATTATTAACACTGTAGGCTGTGTCAATAAGACCTCTGAAATTATAGCGCGAGAAGCTATGGCAAAATACGGTATGGAATGCGATGGAATATACAATTTCCCGCATCCATTCGGATGCTCACAGCTTGGCGACGACCAAAGAACAACGCAGGCGGTTTTGAAGGGGCTTGTAAATCATCCTAACGCAGCCGGAGTACTCGTTTTGGGCTTAGGCTGCGAAAATAATAATATTCCTGTATTTCGTGAAGTTTTAGGCAAGGTTAATGAGAAGCGTGTAAAGTTTTTAAGCACTCAGGAATATAGTGATGAAATCAGTGCCGCGCTTGATTTAATAGGTGAATTAGTTGAATATGCAAAAACGTTTAAGCGCCGGGAATGCGATTTATCATCGCTTGTAGTAGGTTTAAAATGCGGCGGTTCGGACGGATTTTCGGGACTTACCGCCAATCCTTTGATAGGACGGTTTTCTGACAGATTAATTTCTTTCGGGGGTAGTACTGTATTAACCGAGGTGCCGGAAATGTTCGGCGCGGAAACAATACTGATGAACAGATGTCAGGATAAAGAAACATTTGATAAGACTGTGAAGTTGATAAATGATTTTAAGGATTATTTCACAAGTCATAACCAGGTAGTGTATGAAAATCCGTCTCCCGGTAATAAAAAGGGCGGTATAACCACATTAGAGGATAAATCTCTCGGCTGTGTTCAGAAATCAGGTAATGCCAATGTTTCTGATGTTATTCCAATAGGCGGCAGTGTTGAAAAGAAGGGTTTAAATCTGCTGACCGGCCCGGGCAATGATATTGTCGCTGTGACTAACCTGACCGCGTCGGGGTGTCATCTGATTTTATTTTCTACAGGACGTGGTACGCCTGTTGGCGCGCCTGTGCCGACAGTTAAAATATCAACTAATACTGATTTAGCAGATAATAAACCGCATTGGATTGACTTTGATGCAGGAGTAGTTCTTGACGGCATAGATTTAACAGATGAACTTACAGATTATGTAATCCGAGTTGCGGAAGGTCTGAAAACAAATAACGAAAAGTATGGCTATCGTGAAATTTCGATTTTCAAAGACGGTGTAATTTTATAAAGGAAAATATATAGGTGGAGACGGAGGGACTTATGAATTCTCGCATATATAAAATCAACCGGAATCTGGTTGTGGGATGGATGATTATTGTATTAGTGCTGTTTGTAGCTTATCTTGGTGAAGTATTAAAAGGCGAACGAACAGTGACATATTTGTGTATATTTATGGCAATGACTGCCATTCCGGCATTTTTTACATTTTTTTTGTACTTAAAAAAGCCTGACAGAAACGATCTCAGATATTATATTGTTGTCGGATACTTTTTTCTTTATATTTTTGCCATGATGTCAGGAAGCACTACTCTTGTATTCTGCTATATTCTGCCGATGCTGTCGCTTTTAGTGTTATACCATCAGCCGAATATTATTCTTTTTACAGGTATTGCATCGTTCATAATTAACATAATTTCTATAGTAAACAGAATATTTATAGGTAGCTTAACTATGTCTAACAGTAAAGAAGCGGAAATCCAGATTGCGTTATTGTTGCTCTGCTTTGGCGGTTCATATGCCGCTGCGAAGCTGTATGATGAAATTACCAGACAAAACAGAGCTTATTTTGAAATGCTTAACGAAAAAAATACGCAAACTATCGAAACTATCGCCCATGCATTAGAGGCTAAGGACGCATACACCCGCGGACATTCACAAAGAGTAGCCGCTTATTCGGTTCAGATTGCAAAAGAGCTCGGGTTACCGGAAGAAGATGTTAAAAATATACGCACTGTAGCTCTTCTGCATGACATAGGAAAAATAGGTATTCCTGATTCTGTATTAAATAAACCCGGAAAGCTTACAGATGAGGAATATAACATGATGAAGCTTCATCCTGTAACAGGCTGCGAAATAATGAAGGATATAAATTCAATTCCGGGAGTTCATGTCGGAACAAAGTACCACCATGAAAGGTACGATGGTAAAGGATATCCGGAGGGGCTGAGCGGTGATAATATACCATACATTGCGCGCGTTATCGCAGTTGCTGATGCATATGACGCTATGACAAGCACCCGCGTATACAGAAAACGGCTCTCAGATGAAGAGGTCATGTCCGAATTGGAAAATGGCGTGGGTACTCAGTTTGATCCCAATATCGCGAAAACACTGATAAAATTAATTAAAAGCGATAAACTTAAAAATGTCGATCCTTGTATGCCTAAAAGCGCATAATATTCAGTGCCTCAACTGTTGTTTTTAACCATATCACTTTAAAGGTGTCAATGATATATGACATAAGTGGAGTTTCCTGATTGACATTCTCTGTATAAGGTGATAAAATAATATAGATGAAGAACAAAATGCTAAAACAAAGGAGAGATAATCTATGGATTTAAGCTTTGATTTTGGAAGCAAACCTGCCGCTGACGGATATATAAAAATAACCGGCAGAAGTCTTTTTGATGAGGAGATTGGATATGGCATAGGCCATAGAGCACAGGCTATGCTTAGAAATTCCGGTGAAAAGGAAATATTGAGAGATTTTCTTATCATGGACAGAAATGATTTCAGAGTAAAGGTTCCGAACGGAATATATAAGATAAGAATCGCGCTCGGTGATTACGAGGATGAGGGCGACGTTACTACCGTATTCAAAATAAACGGTGAGGAGGAGCATTCATGGGTTAGTGACAGCACCGTTATTGAGCGATTCCATGAGGTTGAGGTAACAAACGGAGAAATATATTTTGAGTTTTCGGGAAAACATCCGGCGCTTAACGCGATTGATATTGCCGCAAAGCGCTGGTTAAAGATGACGGACGTTTCATGGACTACATGCGCAAAGCCGGAAAGTCCGTCAATCACGCTTACCTGGCCGAAGGTGGAGGGCAGTCATGGATATCAGATTGTAAGAAAAAATCTTAGAAATAATGAGTATGACCAATCGGAAAATGTGTATACCGAAAGTTATACCGATAATTCCGTTCATCTTTGTAAGAAGTACGAATATAGTGTATATCCGCTGTATTCAAATAAATTCCGCGGCAGCCACCATACAACGGTTGTTGCAGAAGTAGTTGACGGCGGCGAGGTTAATGGTGATATAACTGACCTTGTGGCTATATCCAAAGGAAATCACGTAACGCTCCTTTGGGAAAGTACATACAACGCTGCATTCTATAACATATTCCGTAAGGCTCCTTATGGTAAGCCAATCCAGATAGGAACCACAAGAGAATGCCGTTATGCTGATACTGAGGTGGATACAACCGTAAAATTCACCTATACTGTTGTTGCGGTAACTCCGCAGGGATATTCGCCGGAATACACGGTTGATTCCGAAATAAAGGCAAAACCGTTCAGGAGAAAGATGGAAACGCTTGACCGCGCGCTTGTAGCGGTTCCGACTAAGGACGGAGTATTTTTGAGCTGGAGATTACAGGCTTATGAATATAAAATAGGACTCGGTTTTGTTTTGTTCAGAAACTCGGAACGTATCACGGATGTTTTGACAGGACCTACAAACTATCTCGACCCGGATGGAAAGAAGGGTGATGTATATACAGTAAAGGCAGCGCTTAACGGCAAAATGGAGAAAGACGGATACAGTACTAAGGTATGGGACAAGGAGTATCTTTCTATTCCTTTGAACAAGCCGGAACCGTTCATCTCTCCGCGCGGCAGAGTGCATGAATATACGGCAAATGACGCAACGGTTGCAGACCTTGACGGTGACGGCGAGTACGAGATAGTATTCCGCTGGGACGCAAACGGAAGAGATAACTCACACAAGGGTTTTTCAGGCAACTGTATAATAGATGCGTACAAGCTTAACGGAAAGCAACTTTGGAGAATAGATTTAGGAAAAAATATAAGAGCGGGTCAACATTATACGCAGATGATGCTCTATGATTTTAATAACGATGGTAAAGCGGAACTTATATGTAAGACTGCCGATGGTACAATTGACGGCAAAGGAAATATAATCGGAGACCCTTATGCTGATTATCGCAATCAGGACGGATTTATTCTTGAGGGACGCGAGTATCTTACGATGTTCAACGGCGAAACCGGCGAAATAATGGATACTACCGACTACGATCCACCGCGTGGAAATGTTGCAGAATGGGGCGACAGCTGGGGTAACAGAGTTGACCGTTTCCTTGCGTGTGTAGCATATCTTGACGGTGTTAATCCGAGCGTTGTTATGTGCCGCGGCTACTATGACCATGGCAGACCGACCTATCTTGTAGCGTATGATATTATAGATAATAAATTTGTTAAGAGATGGCGCTTTGTTGCGGACAGAACGCATAATATCGAATATACATATCAGGGCAATCATAACCTTGGCGTAGGCGATGTTGACGGTGACGGCAAGGACGAGATAGTTTACGGCTCAATGTCTGTTGATGATGACGGACGCGGAATGTTCTCGACAGGTCTTATGCACGGAGACACTATAAATGTCGGTAAATTCACTCCGGACGGAGATGGACTGGACTGCTTCCAGATTCACGAAGAGGCGCATGCGGCATTAGGTTTTGAGAGACATAATCCTGCCACAGGTGAAATTCTGTGGGGACATTACACCGGCAGAGATACAACCAGAGGTCTCTGCGCAAAGATTGACCCGCGTTATCCGGGTAATCAGTGCTGGGTAATGGGAGAACAGTTATTTACAATGGATGGAGAGGTAATAACAGAGAATGCTCCGAAATCAATAAATTTTGCAATTTGGTGGGACGGTGATCTTTTAAGAGAGCTTTTTGATTGTGAACTGGATGAGATAATCCAATGCGGACGTCCCAAAATCTATAAATGGGATTATGAAAACGAGAAACTCGTTACAATCTTTGACCCGAAGGGAACATTCACAAATAACGGCACAAAAGGCGTTCCATGTATCCAGGCAAGTATTCTTGGCGATTGGCGCGAGGATATTGTGTTAAGAAACGAAGACGACACAGAACTTCGTGTCTACACAACAACCCACCTTACGGAACATCGTTTATATACTCTTATGCACGATCCTGTTTATCGTCTGAGTGTTGCATGGCAGAATACAGCATATAATCAGTGTACACAAACGGGATTCTATATAGGACCTGATATGAAGGAAATCCCTGTACCGGATCATGATTATGTCAGAGGAGAAATATTACCCGAGTTCACAGAGGATATTGAATAGAAAAAAAGCATTGCATCCATATGCCGGATGCAATGCTTTTTACATTGTGTATTGGTTCATATAGAAATAATACTTCTTAAAATCACGGATCAAGGTGATGAATATCTCTCGGGAACAGGCTTGCTTCACGGATATTTGAAAGCCCGAGAAGCTTCATAACAACACGTTCAAGACCTATGCCCAAACCGCCGTGCGGTGGCATGCCGTAGCGGTGAATATCAATATACGCGCCTAATTCCTCAGGTTCAACGTTATATCTTTTTAGCTTTGCAACCTGTTCGTCATAGTCATGAATTCGCTGACCGCCCGTTGTAATCTCAAGACCGCGGAACAATAAGTCAAAGCTTTCGGCAAGCTTCGGGTCGTCTTTTGAGTCCATTGCATAGAACGGACGCTTTAATCCCGGGAATTTCTCAACAAATATGAACTCACTGTCATGCTTTTCCTTTGCATATTCGCACAGCTTAACTTCGTCTGTAGGATCAAGATCAAACTGATTATGAGATTTACCTAAGATGTCGAGTGCCTCAAAAAACGTGACAGAAGGTATATCCTTGATAACAGGAAGTGTTGCGTCAAGCATTTCAAGCTCATGTTTATAGTTTTTTTCAAGATACTCCATCACATACTTAAGCATCGCTGTCTCCATAGCCATAACGTCATGCATATCATTGATAAATGCCATTTCAAAGTCAAGACCGATATATTCGTTTAAATGACGCGTGGAATTGTGCTTTTCCGCTCTGTAAACAGGCGCTATTTCAAAAACTCTGTCAAAGAACGCTACACATGTCTGTTTATAGAACTGCGGACTCTGCGCAAGGTACGCGTCTTTGTCAAAATATTTCAGTTTAAAAATATTTGCTCCGCCTTCTGCGCCTGCCGCCACTATTTTCGGAGTATGAATTTCTGTGAAATTCTGTGACAGCATAAACTCCCTGAACCCTGAAACCACACCCTCGGCAATTCGGAACACTGCTCTCTGTTCAGGGTGGCGAAGCGCAACGCTTCTGTGCGCCATTGACGTTTCAATTGAACAGCCGAGCTTTTTAGCTGAAACATGCAGCGGATATTCCTTTGCGGGTTTAGAAAGAATTTCAAATGATGAAAGTGTTATTTCATAGCCGTAATTTGCTCTCTTTTCCTCTTTGACAGTGCCGGTAACATTAACGTATGCGCCTTCACAAAGCGCGTCAAAATCGCCTGCGCATTTGTCCTGAGTGTAAACAGATTGAAGTACATATCTTCCGGTACGAAGAATAACAAATGAAAAGCTTCCCATATTTCTCAGCTTATGCACACAGGCGGAGAATGAAATCGAATCCCCTGCGGCACTTTCAAGGTCAGCAAGAGTAAACTCACCGATAAGCTGTGAACCGTCTATTTTTTGCATGGTTTAATTCCTCCAATAACTACTTTAATTTTTCTGTCAGTAAATCCTTTGCAAGCTTCGGATTTGCGCCTTTACCGGCGATGCGGACAACCTGTCCCATAAGGAATCCGAACACCTTCTGATTGCCGTTTTTATAGCTTTCAACGCTGTCAGCGTTTTCAGAAATAACCTGATTTACAATTTCCTCAAGTCCCGACGCGTCATTATCCATTATAAATCCGTTATTCTTTGCAATCTCCATAGGCTTGCCGCCGTTATCAAACATAATCTTTAAAATATCCTTTGCAGCGTTCTTTGAAACAACACCGTCAGTTGACATTTTAACAAGCTCAGCCAAATCAGCCGGGGAGAAGGGGAGGTCCAAGACACTCTTTTCCGACTCATTCAGATGTCTTAATAACTCGACCAGCATAAGGTTTGAAATCTGCTTATAGTCAGGATTTATCTTTACCGCTTCATCATAGAAGTCTGAAAAATCCTTGTTTGAGATTATAAGTCTTGAATCCTCTTCGGGAAGTCCGTATTCTTCGGTGTATCGCGCAAAACGTATTTGCGGCATTTCCGGCATAGAATTCTTTATCTCTTCCATATCCTCGTCAGAAAGCATAACAGGCGGAATGTCAGGCTCGGGGAAGTAACGGTAGTCATGCGCTTCTTCCTTACTTCGAAGTGCCTTTGTGTCGCCGTGGTTGTCGTTATAGCGGCGCGTTTCCTGCACAACTGTTCCGCCGTTATCAAGTATTTCCGACTGACGGTTGATTTCATATTCAATCGCGCGTCCGATAGCTTTTAAAGAGTTAAGATTCTTTAATTCCGCGCGCGTACCAAACTCGGCAGAGCCGACAGGCATTATTGATATATTAACATCAACACGCATTGAACCCTGTTCCATTCTCGCGTCACATACACCTGCGTATTTAAGACGCAGCGCAATCTGTTCAACAAAATCCTGAACCTCTTCAACTGAACGGAAGTCAGGCTCCGTTACTATTTCAATAAGAGGTACTCCGCAGCGGTTATAGTCCGCCATAGAAATGCCCTCATAGTCGTCATGAACAAGCTTTCCCGCGTCCTCCTCAATGTGGATGCGGTTTATGCGAATATCCTTGCCGCCAGTTACCGTTATATGTCCGTCTGTGCATATAGGATATTCAAACTGTGTAATCTGATAAGCCTTAGGCAAATCAGGATAGAAATAGTTCTTTCTGTCAAACGCGCTGTAATTATTTACAGTGCAGTCCGTAGCAAAGCCTGCTTTTGCCGCAAGTCTGACAGCGCCCATGTTGAGTAGCGGAAGCGTGCCCGGAAGTCCGGAACAACGCGGGCAGACACGTGTGTTTTCACTGCCGCCGAATTCATTCTGGCATGTACAGAATACCTTTGAGTCTGTCAGAAGCTCAGCATGGATTTCAAGACCTATTACAGGTTGGTATCTCATAGCGCTGCCTCCTTTCTGTCAAAATCGCGTTCAAATCTGTCGCATACAGCAATTAGAGTCTTTTCGTCAAATGATTTGCCGATAAGGCTCATACCTATAGGCATACCGTTTGAATCATAGCCGCATGTGGTTGATATTGCGGGAAGTCCCGCAATATTTACCGTTACAGTGTAAATATCGGCAAGATACATTTTAACCGGGTCATTTTCCTGTTCACCTATTTTATAAGCGGTAGTAGGCGCGGTAGGGGTGAGCATAACATCGCATTTTTCGAATATCTCTTTGTATTCATTTCTCAGCTGTGTTCTGATACGGGTTGCATTTCTGTAATATGCGTCATAGTAACCTGAACACAGGGCATAGTTACCAAGCATTATTCTTCTTTTAACTTCGTTCCCGAAGCCCTCGCGTCTGGAGTTTTTGATGAGGTCACTGTAATCTTCTCCAAGTCCGCTTCTAAGACCGTATTTTATACCGTCGAAACGCGAAAGATTACTTGCAGCCTCAGCTGATGAAATTAGATAGTACGCGGAAACCGCATATTCAAGACCGGGGAGTGATACATCCACTATCTCACAGCCGAGTTTTTTATAATATTCCACAGCGTTTAGAACCGCTGCTTTAACTTCATCATTTAATCCATCGCCGAAAAATTCTTTCGGAACTCCCACTTTAAGTCCTGTTATATTACTTCCGACAAGTGATGTATAATCACCTTCAGATTTCTTGCTTGACGTTGCGTCATTTTTGTCATAGCCGTATATACCGTTAAGCAGATATCCTGTATCCTCAGCGGATTTTGCAATCACGCCTATCTGGTCGAGCGATGAAGCAAAAGCAATAAGTCCCCATCTTGAAACTGCTCCGTATGTAGGCTTAAGACCTGTCACACCGCAGAATGAGGCAGGCTGACGCACTGAGCCGCCTGTGTCTGAACCCAGCGCCGCGGCGCATAAACCAGCCGCCACGCTTGCCGCGGCGCCACCGGAAGAGCCGCCTGTTACGCGGTCTGTATCATAGGGGTTTTTAACTCCGCCGAAATATGAGGTCTGAGATGAACCACCCATTGCAAACTCGTCCATATTAGTTTTTCCAAGCATGACTATACCTGATTTTTTGAGTTTTTCCATAACAGTCGCGTCATACGGCGGGATGAAATCTTCAAGCATACGCGAAGCGCAGGTGGTTTTCACGCCGAGAGTGCATATGTTATCTTTTACTGATATAGGAATACCGGTAAATGCGTCCGACAACCCCGCGTTAATTCTATCCTGAGCCTTTTTTGCGTCCTCAAGCGCATTTTCTTGGCAGACAGTGATATAGCTGTTTATTTTTTTATCTCTTTTATTAATTTTGTCGAGATACGCTTCTGTCAGCTCAACAACGCTGATTTCCTTTTTATCGAGCATATCCCGAATTTCTTTCAAAGCCATTTAAAAACCAATCCTTTCCGTAAATTCAGACTACCTTCGGCACAACAAAGCTGTTATTCTTGACATTCTTTGCGTTAGAGGTGATTTTATCTGTAGGATACGAGTCTGCATGTTCATCTGCGCGCAGGTCATTGTAATCTACAGCGTCAAGCGCATACGGTGGCTTGGAAGTATCAAACTCACAGACTTTATCCATAATTGCGATAATATCTGTCATATCGTCTGTCATCTTCTGAAGCTCTTCTTCTGTAAATTCAATTTTGGAAAGCTCAGCAAGATGCTTCGTCAGTTCTGCATTAAACATTCTTATCCTCCATTCTGCCGTGTTTTAGCGGCATAGATTTTAACGCTTATGTTTAAAAATAAAAAGACGTGGTATATCAGAACAAACTCCTGACATACAACGTCTTTGTTGTACATTTTAATATACTATAACACATTTTAAAAATGTTTGCAAGGGGTAATTTAATAAAATATTAAATTTCACGGAGAAAATTAATCATCATCGTCATCATCGCTGTCATCATCGTCATCATCGCTATCCGTGCTTCTTTCCGATTGTGAAGAACTCTGGCTGCCGCCCGGCGGCATATATGTACTTGAATTAAGCGTATCGGTAGAGATAAGAGTATCGCCGGAATATACATACCTTGTGGAATGAACGACCCTGTTTCCTCCGGAGGAGGTTTCGGTATTTTTTATCTTTACGCTTCTTTCCGGCTCCCATGCGCCGCCTATAATACTTACGGTAATGGTGGAACCGTTCGTATAAGCGGATATTTTAACAGGATAGTCGCTTGAATTTCTGAATTTAAAATCCACGCCGCTGTCGGAAACTGTAGCATCCTGACCGAGTGGAATATATCCGACAGTCAGCATATGATTAAGACGTTCCACGATTGACATATCGGCATAAAGAACCGCGCTGTAGAGCGTACTGCTGACCTGACATACTCCGCCGCCTATACCGTCCACGCTCTGTCCGTTTAAATATTCTTTTGCGGTGTAAAAACCGTTTTCTTTGGTGCGCTTGCCAACAGTATCGTTAAAGGAAAATACATCACCGGGACCAATTACCGTACCGTTTATAAGTTCTGCCGCGCGCGCCACATTAGCGCGTCTGTTCTCTGTGGATGAAGAGTAATTCGTGGAATATGAAGCAAGAGTTGTCTCAAATAGCTTTTCCTGCAGCTTCGCAGCGGTTTTTTCGGGCTGTGACACGTAGTAGGGGATTCTGACAGGTTCACAGCCTTCGTACACATTTTGCAGAAGCGGTGCGGCTTCCTCTTTATTTAAGTATCTGCCCGGCACTTCCGGGATTATACTAACATCATTACCGTTTATTTCATATTTTGCCTCTGCATGATCCATATATACCATAGCGTCAAGCGACTCAATCGTCATATCATCAGGCGGAGCTGTTTCAAAAGATACCTGTATGTTTGAAAACTTCTCTTTTGCTATACTGTTAAGGATTGCTTCCCGTGCCGCTTCCGGATTTTCATTGTATCCTGTATGTCCCGAATATATAGTGAGCATACCGTCATCCCCGAACTCAACATAGTGCTGCTTTCTTTCGCCCAGAACCATATTTCCGAATTCATGCAGTTTCATGTCAAGTAACGCTGTATCAACCTGTGGCGCAGGTATGATTACATGATGTTTAAAAAGCAACATAAAAGCATTGCAGGCATTCTGAATGAAGTTACCATCTCTACAGTAGTTAACAGCTTTCTGCGCTGTTTCTTCGTACAGAGCGGCGAGTCCTATGTCACTGCCGTTTATATTAAATGTGTGTTCTCCGCTGACAAGAGTAATTTGTGTATTCTCGAATAAATGTGTTGAGCTTATAGTGTTAAGAATGTCATCATAACTCAATCCGCCCACGTCAATATTCTCTATGTACACATTTTTCATTGCTTTGTTCGTTGAAACTGTAGAAAGAGAATATGAGTATGTAAAAAGCACAACCAGTGTAACCAAAAGAATAAATATGGTTATGAAAGCAGGTCGTTTAATTCTTTTTAAGAAAGTGTTCTGCATCAGCTGTGCGCGTTTTCGCGTATTTTTCATTTTTCCCGTATCCTCTTTAAACACTTCATCCCAATCTGTCTCATTGTTTAAATCTTCGTTGTCTGTCTCTAAGTCAAAGTCAATTTCAGATTTCAAATCGCTTTCAGAATTGAAACTGATATCTGCATTGGAAACGTCCGGCGCAGGATTAAAGTCATCTTCAAATCCCGATTCTGCGAAATCAGATTTATCCGTGTTATATTCATCTGTTATAACGGTGTTTTCAGATTTTTTTTTCGAATTACTGTTTTCCGGCATCTAAGATATCCTTTCTTTTAAATAAAAAATCGTTTAAATTCGTCTATATATTTTGAATATTCCTTCAGAAATTCATAAAACTGCTTGTTTTTAGCAAGAAGTATGAATGCTTTTTTTATGTTTTTTATAAATACGCTGTCATAATCCTCGTGAAGAAAAGCCTTCGCTAACGGACAGACGCTTTTTGCTCTGGGGTCTGTTATTATTTCAATTTTGCCCTCTTCATTAAGATATGGTGTGAGCGGAAAAATTCTGCATGCGAGCGGTCTTTGGTATCTGTCGCATTTCCCGCTGCAAAAAGCTATGGGGACATTATGCTTTTTGCCATCATACTCATAATAAAAATCTGTTTTATCTATTTTTATCCAGTCAGGATTTAAAAGCTTAAAGACCTCCTTTTCTCCGGGGAAAAGAAACATTCCGCTGTCGTCGCCCTTACAGCATGCTTTGCCACAGAGCATGCCGCAGTCAACTTCTACAGGCGTCACGTCATCAAAGAGTCTATAAAGCTGTAAATATACATATGCGGTATTCATGTTAATGTTAAACCTCACAAAAATTCTTTTTAAACATTACCATTCTATCACAGTTTTTTTATCAAAACAATAGGTAAATTATTTTTTTTGCTTCTATAACTAAATTGTAACAATCATTTAACATAAAAGAGAAACGCTGTTGTTTGACAAAACGACAGATATAGTAGTATAATTATCAGGATACAGAACAAAACTTCTATATATTGATAAAAGAAGAGGGAAAGGAACGGTGGCATTAATGCCGAGAAAGAAACAGGAATACGGAAATGATGATATAGTAAGCTTAAAAGGCGCGGACAGAGTAAGAAAACGCCCCGCGGTAATATTCGGTTCAGACGGACTTGAGGGTTGCGAGCATTCTTTTTTTGAGATATTATCAAATTCAATAGATGAAGCGCGTGAGGGCTACGGTAATTTAATAGAGGTGACACGCTTTCTGGACGGCTCAATCGAGGTAAAGGACCACGGCAGAGGCGTTCCTCTTGACTATAACGAGAATGAGGGACGTTTTAACTGGGAGCTTGTCTACTGCGAACTTTATGCCGGCGGTAAGTATAACAATAACAAAGGCGGAATGTATGAATACAGTCTCGGACTTAACGGCTTGGGCGCTTGCGCTACACAGTATTCGAGTGAATATATGGACGTTACCGTTGTAAGAGATAAAACTCTTTATACGCTGCATTTTGAAAAGGGCGAAAACGTCGGCGGACTGCAAAAACAGGAAACACGCAGTATTCAGACGGGAACAACACAGAAATGGCGTCCCGACACAGATGTATTCACGGATATTGATATTCCTTTGGAATTTTATCAGGATGTTTTAAACAAGCAGGCAATGGTTAATGCCGGACTCAAATTCGTTTTATATAATGAAACGGAAACAGGCATAGAAATGTTTGAATACTTCTATGAAGAAGGTATTGTTGACTATGTGAAGGAGTCTGTAGGCGATGATAGCTTTACGACTGTTGAAACATGGGAAATGGAGCGTGAGGGACGCGACAGAGATGATAAAGAGGACTACAAAATGAAGATGCAGGTTGCATTCTGCTTTTCAAATAAGGTCAATATGCTTGAATATTACCATAATTCCAGCTTCCTTGAACACGGCGGCTCTCCTGACAAGGCTGTGAAAAACGCGTTTGTATACGCGATTGACAGATATTTAAAGCAAAACGATAAATATAACAAAAATGACAGTAAAATAACATTCACGGACGTTGCCGACTGTCTTGCGCTTGTTATAAACTCATTCTCAACGCAGACAAGCTATGAGAACCAGACTAAAAAGGCAATAAATAATAAGTTTATTCAGGAAGCTATGACTGAGTTTCTACGTCAGCAGCTTGAAGTTTACTTCATAGAAAACAGAACGGATGCGGAAAAGATAGCTAATCAGGTAATGGTAAACAAAAAGAGCCGTGAAAACGCTGAAAAGGCGAGAATTGATATAAAGAAAAAGCTCACAGGCAACATGGATATAACAAACAGGGTAGAGAAGTTTGTAGACTGCCGCAGTAAGGATATAACACAACGTGAGGTTTATATCGTGGAGGGTGACTCGGCATTAGGCTCATGTAAGCTGGCGCGTGACCCGATGTTCCAGGCTATAATGCCGATAAGAGGTAAGATTTTAAACTGCTTAAAGGCTGACTATCCGAGAATTTTCAAAAGCGATATTATAACGGACCTTGTAAAGGTTTTAGGCTGCGGAGTTGAAATAAAGACATCAAACAACCGCGGTATTGAGAGCTTCAATCTTGATAATTTAAGGTGGGATAAAGTTATAATCTGTACAGACGCGGATGTGGACGGTTTCCAGATACGAACTCTTGTGCTTACGATGATATACCGCCTTATGCCTACGCTTATCGAAAAGGGCAAGGTGTATATTGCGGAATCTCCGCTTTATGAAATATCAATCACAAAGACAAAACGCAAGGGTGAAAAGCATTTTGCATATACAGACGGTGAAAAAGAGGAAATTCTGCGCCGTCTTGCAAAGGAAGGGCTTACAAAGGATAACGATGACTATGATATCAAGCGTTCAAAGGGACTTGGTGAGAACCAGCCCGAGATGATGAGCCTTACAACAATGCACCCTGCAACAAGACGTCTTATCCGCGTAACTCCTGAGAACGCGGAGCGTACAGCGAGAATGTTTGATGTTTTGCTTGGTGATAATATACAGGACAGAAAAGAATACATCGCTGAAAACGGCGGAGATTATATGGAAATGCTGGATTTGTCATGATGACAATTCAGATGAAAGGAATTATTATAAATGGCAAGGAAAAAGAAAACACAGACGGAAGAAATAATATATGCTCCTATAGATGAGCAGCCAATTACCGAAACTCTTGAAAAGAACTATATGCCATATGCGATGAGCGTTATAGTTTCAAGAGCGATTCCCGAAATTGACGGCTTAAAACCGGCGCACAGAAAACTGTTATATACCATGTATAAGATGGGACTTCTTGGCGGTAAGCTCACAAAGTCCGCTAACGTTGTCGGACAGACAATGAAGCTTAATCCGCACGGTGACGCGGCCATATACGAAACGATGGTGCGTCTTACTCGCGGAAACGAGGCTCTTCTGCATCCGCTTGTAGAGTCGCAGGGTAACTTCGGTAAGCAGTATTCGCGTGATATGGCGTATGCCGCGCCGCGTTATACTGAGGTAAGGTTAGAGTCCATATGCCAGGAGCTTTTCGGGGATATAAACAAGAATACTGTTGAGTTTGTGGACAGCTATGACGGCGAAATGCAGGAACCGACATTGCTTCCTGTGGCATTCCCGAATATTCTTGTAAACCCTAATCAGGGAATTGCTGTTGGTATGGCAAGCAATATATGTTCATTTAACTTGAATGAGGTCTGCAAGGCTACGCGAGAGCTTTTAAAGAATGAAAAGGCTGATGTTATAAAGTATATGCCCGCTCCTGACTTCTCGATGGGCGCGGATATTATATATTCCGAAAAGGAAATGCGCGATATTTATGAAACGGGCAGAGGCAGTTTTAAAATGCGCGCAAAGTATACCTATGATAAGTCAAATAACTGTGTTGAAATAAACGAAATACCGTATACGACAACGGTGGAAGCGGTTATAGGAAAAATAATGGAGCTTGTTAAGGCGAATAAGCTTAAGGAAATCTCAGATGCGCGCGATGAAACCGGTCTTGACGGATTTAAGATTGCGATTGATTTAAAGCGCGGTGTTGACCCTGACGCACTCATGAATAAGCTTTATAAGCTTACTCCGCTTGAGGACAGCTTCAGCTGTAACTTTAATGTGCTTATAAACGCGAGGCCGATGGTGCTGGGCGTAAGGGAAATACTGCTTCAGTGGATTTCTTTCAGAATGAAGTGTATCAAAAACGGTATAAAGTACGACATTGCAAAGAAAAGCGAAAGACTGCATCTTTTAACCGGACTTAAAAAGATACTTCTTGATATAGATAAGGCAATATCAATTATACGTCACACCGAGAGAGAAGCGGATGTTGTTCCGAATCTTATGGACGGCTTTGATATTGATAAAATACAGGCTGAATATATCGCTGAAATTAAGCTTCGTAATCTTAATAAGGAATATATTCTTAACAGAACTGCCGATATAGAAAAGCTTATGGAGGACCTTGAGGAGCTTAACAGGATTTTAGGCGACGACAAGGAGGTTAAAAAGCTTATTGCCGACCAGCTTAAGAAGATTGCGTCTAAATACGGGCAGGAAAGAAAAACCACACTCATATCAGGCGAGGATGTGACGGAATATAAGGAAACAGAAAGTATAGACGACTATCCGCTTACTATATTCTTCACAAGGGAGAACTATTTGAAGAAGATTTCAGCCGTTTCGCTGCGTTCGAGCACAACCGAACATAAGCTGAAGGAAAATGACGAAATTATACAGACCATAGAAACGAGTAACAAATCGGAAATGATATTCTTTTCTGATAAGTGTAATGCTTATAAAATGAGGACTTATGACCTTGCAGACGCAAAGGTCAGCACTATGGGAGAATACCTGCCTGGAATATTGGGTCTTGAAGAAGGCGAAAAAATATTGTATACTGTTGTTACAACGGATTACAGCGGAAAAATGCTCTTTACCTTTGAAAACGGTAAAATGGCAAAGGTGGAGCTTAAAAATTATGAGACAAAGACGAACAGAAAGAAGCTTATCGGCGCATACGGAAATAAATCCCCGATATGCGATATAAGGCTTATTACAGAGGATATTGATGTTATTCTTATGTCGGATAATAACAGGGTGCTGTGCCTTAACACGGAAAAGATTCCGCTAAAGGCTACCAAGAGCACACAGGGCGTTCAGGCCATGACGCTTAGGAAGAAGGGCGCAAAGGTAATAAGAGTTACTCCGGCACCGGAAAGCGGTCTGGAAGCGCCTGAAAAATACAGAACAAAGAATATCCCCGCAGCAGGCGGAATCCTCAAGAAAGAGGATACGCAGTTAAGTCTTATTTGATTATTAACCTATTAAAACGCACGGGCGGAAAGGAAGTGGCAGGATATGCGTGACAATAAAGAAAGAGAAAGATTACAGGAGATATTTCAGGAAAAAGCAGCGGGGGTGTATAAACCGTTCTCGAAGGAGCTTTTTAAGGATTATCAAGTTAAAAGAGGTCTCAGAAATGAGGATGGAACAGGAGTAATGGCGGGACTCACGTCTGTGGGTGCAGTTATAGGGTACTATATTGAGGACGGAGAGAAAGTTCCGACAGAGGGGCATTTAAGATACCGTGGATACGACCTTTCCGATATTGTGAGAAACTGTGAAAATGAAAACAGATTCGGATTTGAAGAGGTTGCATATCTGCTGCTGTTTGGACATCTGCCGGATTCTGAGACGCTCGCAGATTTCTCGAAGCTGATAGGAAACCAACGCGCTTTGCCGGAAGGCTTTGCCGAAGACATGATTTTAAAAGCACCGAGTACAAATATAATGAATAAAATGGCAAGAAGCGTGCTTGCCGCGTATTCATATGACCCTAATCCGGATGAAATAACAGCGGGAAATATAATCAGACAGTCAATAGAGCTTATAGCAAGACTTCCCGTAATGGCGGCATACGGCTATCAGGCAAAGAGCCATTACCATGACGGAAACAGCCTTTATCTGCACACACCGCAGACGGGACTTTCCACTGCTGAAAATTTTCTTTATATGCTTCGTCCCGATAACAAATATACGCGTGAGGAGGCGGAAATGCTTGATGTGCTTCTTATGATACACGCTGAGCATGGTGGTGGTAATAACTCTGCATTTACAACAAGAGTTGTTTCCTCATCTGATACTGATACATATTCTGCAATCGCGGCTGCAATCGGCTCATTAAAGGGCCCGAAGCACGGCGGCGCAAACGCAAAGGTTATGGCTATGATGGAGGAAATCAAGAATAACGTCAGAGACTGGGAGGATGATGACGAAGTCAAAGCATACCTCGCTAAAATAATGCGGAAGGAAGCTTTTGACGGTGCTGGACTTGTTTACGGAATGGGGCATGCGATTTATACATACAGCGATCCGCGGTGCATTCTTCTAAAAGAAAAGGCGGAAAGTCTTGTAAAGAATAACCCGGATTTCGAGAAGGAATTTAATCTCTACCGCGCTGTTGAAAGACTGACTCCCGGTGTTTTTGCTGAGGTTAAGCGTAATGAAAAGGTAATGTGCGCAAATGTGGACATGTATTCGGGTTTCGTATATAAAATGCTCGGCATACCTGCCGATATGTACACTCCGCTTTTCGCTGTTTCGAGAATTGTCGGTTGGTGCGCGCACCGTCTTGAGGAGGTAATAGGCTGCGGCAGAATCATAAGACCGGCGTATAAATCAATGCTTAAGAGTAAGAAATATATAGAAATAGATAAACGATAAAAGGAGAAAGTTATGGATAAGGTTAATATACTTGGCGTGTATGTTGATATGGTAAATATTCCTCAGGCGGCTGACAGAATTATGGAATTCCTCGGTGAGGATAAATTCCACGCTGTTTTTACGCCGAATTCCGAGATAATCATGCATGCTTATAAAAATGCTGAGTTTGCGGATTTACTTAACCGTGCCGAATTGCTGACTGCTGACGGTATAGGCGTGGTGTACGCGTCTAAGATACTCGGTAAGCCTATAAAGGAACGCGCCGCGGGCTATGACATTGCAAGACTGGTATTATCTAAGATGAACGAAACAGGTCATAAGCTGTTTATGCTTGGCGGAAAACCCGGAGTTGCTGAGGAGGCTCAGATAAATCTATTAAAAGACTATCCGAATCTAAAAATAGTTGGACTTAGAAACGGATATTTTAAAGCAGAGGAAGAACCGGAGATTGTAGAGGAAATAAACGCATCCGGCGCGGATATGCTCTTTGTGTGTCTCGGAGCGCCGAAACAGGAGGAGTGGATTAACCGTAACAGGGAGGCGTTAAATGTGCGTGTTGCGATGGGAATAGGCGGAAGCCTTGACGTGTTCGCAGGACGCGTAGAAAGAGCGCCTGAATTCTTCTGTAAAACAGGACTTGAATGGTTCTACAGGCTTTGTAAAGAGCCGTGGCGTATAGGCAGAATGATGGAGCTGCCCAAGTTTGCGGCTACTGTTATTGCAAAGGGGAAGAAATATAAACAAGAATAGAAAGGTAACGTGAAAAATAAGCGTTACAGTGTGTTCGATATTGTGTGGTATAGCGGAGGTTTTTTATGGGTGTATTGATAGTTATTGACGGTGTTGACGCGAGCGGAAAGCAGACACAGTCTAAGCTTCTTTCAGAACGACTTAAACACGAGGGGAACGATGTTAAAATGATTTCATTCCCTGCGTATGATAAACCGTCTTCAACACTTGTGAAAATGTATCTTAACGGTGATTTCGGCGAAAAGCCTTCGGACGTAAACGCTTATGCCACATCTACATTTTATGCTGCCGACCGTTTTTCTACCTACAGAACGGATTGGGGAAGTGACTATAATACCGGTACGATTATTCTTGCAGACAGATATGTTTCCTCTAACCTTATTCATCAGGCGAGTAAAATAGATACCGACGATGAAAAGGACAAATTCATTTCATGGCTTGATGACCTTGAACATAATATATACTCTTTGCCGCGTCCTGATGTAACTGTTTTTCTGGATATGCCACCGGAATACGGCATTGAACTTATGAGAGACAGGGCTAATAAAGCTGACGGTACCGATAAAAAGGATATACATGAAAGTGATTTTGAATACCTCAAAAAAAGCTATGAAAATGCTGTTTATGTTGCAAATCGCTGTGGCTGGAAGCGTATTTCCTGCGTAAACAACGGCGAACTAAGGAGCGTGGAAGAGATACATGAGGATATATATTCCACGATAAAGGAGTATTTACCGTGATTAATCACGGTAAATGATTTCATTGCCCGTGCGAGTATTTTCCCGGCAAGCTAAAAAAACGCACATGGGCATAATCTCCATTTAACGCCTTATCTGCCCACGATAAGAGCGTTAAAGTTTTATTACTATTTGTGGGCAGAAAGGCTATGGAGATTTTTGCATGATAAAAAAACTAATCGTTCTGATTGCCGCGTGTATGCTTTTATGCGGTATTCATGCGTATGCTGCCGATGGAATAGAAATATATATAGACGGTGAGCGGCTCGAAGGCGGAGCCGCTCCTGTTTATACAGATTATCGTGTGCTTGTGCCTATGCGCGCTGTGTTTGAGGCTATTAATGTAGAGGTTTCGTGGGACGGCACGCAGAATAAGGTTACTGCACAGCGTGAAGATGAGTTGGTTGAGCTTATTATTAATAATGCTTATTTGAGTACGGGGATTTTCAATTATGACGGCGAGGTCGTATGGACAGATAATATACCTCTTGATGTTCCCGCGCGGCTTATAGATGACTATACATATGTTCCGGTACGCGCAGTGTCGGAAACACTTGGCGCGTCTGTCGAATGGATTGAAGAAACCAAAACAGTTATGATAGACAGCCGTAAAAATGCGGACAGCGTAATTTACTATACATCAGAAAATGAGAGCGGAAAACTCTGCTCAATCAGGGAAAGCGGTCTTGGCAGACGCGTAATTTCATCTATAGGCGCGCATGACATAGAGGTTTGTGATGATGGATATGTGTACTATCTGTCAAATGATAATAATTATCTCTACAGAGCGAATAATAAATACGAAGAAGAACCGCTTTTGGAAAAGAGCATAAATAAAATTGCGATTCATGACGGTTTTATATATTATCAGGAAATTGAAAATAATGATGAACACAGAGGTGTGCTGTATCGTATGAATATATCTACGCTTCAGGCGGAACAGCTTACGGATCGTCCCGTAAAATGGCCCAAGATGTATAAAGGCAGGATATATTTTAATATTGACTATGACAATAGAATGTATGTTCTAACTAAGGATGGAGCGTCTTTAAACGTAATAGAAACCGGCAGCAGCGCCTTTGCAAAATTATATCCGTTTAACTGTGTGTTTTTTGATAACTATATACTGTATGAAGACGGAGTAATGTACAATGATATTATGCGCGTAAGCCTTGACGGAAAAGAAATAAAAAAACTTGTTAATGCCGGATCTGTTATATATCCCGGCCAGACTCATGGCGATAAGATAGTTTATACATGCCACGATAACGGTCAGGATATTTACTGCGTCAATATTGACGGCACGGATAATCATCTTGTGCATAAAGGTGATATTTCATGGCTCGATATAGAGATTGTCGCACGCGTTGGAGATACAATTTATTATAAACATCCTATGCGATATGAGATATACAGGGTCAATCTTGACGGAACCGACGACAGATATGTTTGTTATGGTGAGGATATAGCTATAAGTGAAGATGTACTGATTTCAGCGTATCAGCAGAAGCTTTATGCATTTGATACGGATGGCTCTTTGATAAATATCATCTACAGAAGAAATGTTGATAAGTTTAAAATAGAGGGGAATAATGTGTATTTTACTGACAGTATAAGTAAACGGTTGTATATTTCCGAATCTTACGGAAGCGCCGGCGCTGTTACATTTGACGCTGTAGGAGAATGGGTTACGGATTGTGGTGGAATATAAATAAATAAATATTTTTGAAACATAGAAAATTGCTCGCATTGTGAGCAATTTTTTGCTAAAAAATGATTTTTCGGCGGCATATTGGCTCATTGCCACGAAGCAGAAAAACTTGCTACGACGTCAGTACTAATTATTTTCAAGCAAAAATGTAAAATGTACTTGACATTTTAAAAGAGTATGCTATAATTAAAATGTAAAGCATGCTATACATTACAGAATAAAGGAAGTGATAATTTGGATAATAGAATAAAAGAATACAGGAAGCAAAAACGGATTACACAGGACGAATTGGCAAAAGCGGTAGATGTAACGCGTCAGACAATTATATCGCTTGAAAACGGAAAATATAACGCGTCATTGCAGCTTGCGTACAAGATTGCTAAATATTTCGGCGTATCAATTGAGGAAATATTTATATTTGATGATGATAATTAAATGAGAATGGAGTGTGATAATAATGGATTATAAGAAAAAAATCAAATTAAGAATATGCTTAGGAATAATATATCTTGTGATAGGAGTAATATTATGCATTGTGAGCTATACAGGTTTAACTGATAATAAATTCATATCATCATTCGGCGCAGCGCTTGGCGTGGTGGGTATTGCAAGGATTATTCAGTACACGCGGCTTATGAGCGATCCGGAAAGAATGCAGTCCCGCGCCATAGCTGAAAAGGACGAAAGGAATATAATGCTCTGGGAAAAGGCGCGTTCTCTTGCGTTCGCGGTATATATCAGCGCGGCAGCTGTAGCGATGATTGTATGTCTCATGCTTGGATTTGAATTCGCAGGGCAGATTATAGCGTATAATATATGCGGATTTGTCTTTATATATTGGATATGCTATGCCATCATGAAGCGGAAATATTAATATATGTGTAAATAAAAATCGACTGAATCAAAATAATTAAATTTGATTCAGTCGATTTTTTCATCTGAAATTATTGCTGATTTAAAAATTCTTTTGCTTTTCTTATAGCCTTTTCAACAATATCCTTGGCGGGACCTCCGGTAACCTTTCTGTCGTTTACGCATGTTTCCATGCTTATCGCGTCATATATGT
Source organism: Oscillospiraceae bacterium (assembly GCA_022509025.1). Classification (GTDB taxonomy): domain Bacteria; phylum Bacillota; class Clostridia; order UBA1381; family UBA1381; genus Hominilimicola. Next base: position 54,106 of record JAFLUB010000015.1, read on the forward strand.
CGTTTTCGATAATATCGGAAAATTCCTTGAATTCGTCCATTGTCAAATCATCAAGAGATTTATCATTCTCAATCGAATAGAATACCATTCTGCCGACAACGGAATGCGCTTCTCTGAACGGAAGTCCTTTTTTAACAAGATAGTCAGCGACATCGGTTGCATTTGTAAATCCGCCCTTTGAACCTTTAAGCATATTGTCCTTTTTAACGGTCATGGTCGCAATCATATCGCAGAATACAGGAATACACAACTTAACCGTGTCAATAGCGTCAAATATAGGCTCCTTATCCTCCTGCATATCCTTGTTGTAGGCGAGGGGAATACCCTTCATTGTTGTAAGAAGTCCCATAAGGTGTCCGTATACGCGTCCTGTCTTTCCGCGTATAAGCTCAGCAACGTCCGGGTTTTTCTTCTGCGGCATAATCGACGAACCTGTTGAATACGCGTCATCCATCTCCACGAAAGAGAACTCATGGCTTGACCATAAAATAAGCTCTTCGCAGAAACGGCTTAAGTGCATCATTATAATTGACAATGAGCTTGCAAGCTCAATCACAAAATCTCTGTCTGATACGCCATCGAGCGAGTTCATTGTTACAGCGTCAAAGCCTAACTGTTCAGCGACAAAATTTCTGTCAAGCGGGTACGTTGTACCTGCAAGAGCGCCGGAGCCTAATGGCATAACGTTTGTGCGCTCGCGGCAGTCTTTAAGACGCGATAAATCACGCTTGAACATCTCAAAGTATGCCATAAGGTGATGCGCAAACGTAACCGGCTGAGCCTTTTGCAAATGTGTATAGCCCGGCATAATTGTTTCTGTATGCTTAGCGGCTAAATCAACGAGTGTGTGCATCGTGTCAAGAAGCATCTCTTCAATGTCCGCGGTTTCATCCATAAGATACATACGGATATCAAGAGCTACCTGGTCATTGCGGCTTCTGCCGGTATGCAGTCTTTTGCCGGCGTCTCCTATTCTCTCAATGAGTATTTTTTCGATATTCATATGGATATCTTCTGCGTCTATTTCAAATTCAATTTTACCGTTGTCAATATCGCTTAAAATGTTTCTAAGCTCTGTAACGATTTTTTCGCTGTCCTCGCGTGGTATTATATTCTGCTTGCCCAGCATTGTCGCGTGAGCGATAGAGCCTTTAATATCCTGCTTGTACATACGCTTATCAAAGCGTATTGATGAATTGAAATCATCTACCTTTTTATCGGTGCTTTTCTGAAAGCGACCACCCCATAATTTTGCCATAGATATTAAATCCTTTCATACATTGTAAGAGGGTGCTTTTGCACCCTCAGTATTCATTATTCCAAACCATTCTTTTTCTTCATCATTGCACGAACCTTTAAGGGGAGTCCGAACAGATTGATGAATCCTGCGCTGTCTTTGTGGCTGTACAGCTCATGGCTGTCACCAAATGACGCAATATCCTCGTTATAGAGTGAATACGGTGACTTAGCACCTGCCGGAGTTACGCTGCCCTTGTAAAGCTTAAGTCTTACTTCACCGGTAACTGTTTCGTCCATAACGTCAAACATAGCTGACATTGATTCGCGAAGCGGTGTGAACCACTTACCGTCATATACAAGCTCTGCAAACTTGATAGCTGATTGACGCTTAAATGCCTGAGTGTCACGGTCAAGGCAGAGGAATTCGAGTTCCTGAATAGCAGTGTAGAGAATAGTACCGCCCGGAGTCTCATAAACGCCTCTTGACTTCATTCCAACAAGTCTGTCCTCGACGATATCTGCAATACCTACTCCGTACTGTCCGCCAAGCTTGTTAAGCTCCTCAACGAGCGGGCGCGGATCATATTTTTTACCGTCTATAGATACAGGCTCACCCTTTTCAAAACCGATAGTTACATACTTCGGTGAATCAGGCGCCTTCTCCGGTGAAACACCGAGCTTCAATAGACTGTCAAGCTGCGGTTCGTTTGCCGGATCTTCAAGATCCATACCCTCGTGGCTGATGTGCCATATGTTTCTGTCACGTGAATAAAGGTCTTTCTTTGTAACAGGGATTTCAATGTTATGAGCCTCAGCGTAATCAACAGCGTCCTCACGTGATTTGATATCCCATATTCTCCACGGAGCGATAATTTTAAGTGATGGGTCAAGAGCCTTTATTGTAAGTTCGAAACGAACCTGGTCATTACCTTTACCTGTAGCGCCGTGACAGATAGCAACAGCGCCCTCTTTGTGAGCAATCTCAACAAGCTTCTTCGCGATAATAGGTCTTGCGTGAGATGTACCGAGAAGGTACTTGCCCTCGTATACTGCGCCTGCCTTTAATGTAGGGAATATATAATCCTTTACATAGTCATCTCTTAAATCTGCGATGTAGAGCTTAGATGCGCCTGCTTTCTTTGCTCTTTCCTCAAGACCTTCTGTTTCCTTGCCTTGTCCGACATCGCCGCATACCGCGATTACATCATAATCGTAATTCTCCTTAAGCCACGGGATAATAATTGACGTGTCAAGTCCGCCTGAATACGCCAAAACAACTTTTTCTTTTGCCATAGTTGCAATTCCTCCTAAAATATTATAAAATATAATTATTATACTTCGTATATTATACAACAAATAATATATATATTCAATAGCAAAATTGACAAAAAAATGAAGGAGAAACAGTAAAAATGGTTATAATAGGTATAGACCCCGGATACGCGATTGTCGGAGTAGGTGTGGTAGAGTACATAGGAAACAAATTCAGAACACTGGAATACGGTGCTATAACAACACCGGCTGGTATGCCGACAACAGAAAGACTGAAAAAAATATACGCAGAAATAACAATGTATGCTGATAAGTATAAACCTGATGCGATGGCTATAGAAGAGTTGTTCTTTAACTCAAACCAAAAAACAGCTATAAACGTAGCCCAGGCGAGGGGGGTATTGCTCACTGCAATTGCAAATAAAGATATACCGATATTTGAATATACGCCGCTTCAGGTTAAGCAATCAGTTACAGGCTATGGCCGCGCGGATAAGAAACAGATACAGACGATGGTTAAAATGCTTTTGGGACTAAACGCAATCCCGAAGCCTGATGATGCGGCGGACGCTCTTGCGATTGCAATTTGTCATGCTCATTCCAATAAAATGAACAATATGTTCGGAATCAACACAGTAAGGTAAAATCAATATATAGGAATAAATTCTCAAAAGCCACAACATATTGTGGCTTTTGTAATATTTGTGTAACAATTATGAAAAGTTACTGAAATATTAGAATTTTGTTTAAAAATAATATAAATTTAATACATATGTGTTTTAAATATATGCAAA
>JAFLUB010000016.1 GCA_022509025.1 Oscillospiraceae bacterium
GTTTAGTTTTGAGGGTACAATACCTCAAGTTAAATCCGGTGATGATGGCAAGGAGGAACCACCTGTACCCATGCCGAACACAGAAGTTAAGCTCCTTAGCGTCGATGATACTTGGCGGGAGACTGCCCGGGAAAGTAGAACGTTGCCGGTTTAAGAGAACACTGAAGATAACGGTTATTCCGTTATCTTTGGTGTTTAAAAAAGCTATGGCCCGTTGGTCAAGCGGTTAAGACACCGCCCTTTCACGGCGGTAACGCGGGTTCGATTCCCGCACGGGTCACCATAGCTAAACAGTCTTTCTGATGAAAGGCTGTTTAGCATATATGGACCATTAGCTCAGTTGGTTAGAGCATCCGGCTCATAACCGGACGGTCCTAGGTTCGAGTCCTAGATGGTCCACCATGATAGTACCATTCATTGATACAACAAAAATGGCTTGATTTCAAGCCATTTTTGCGTTTCTGGAGATTTTTTTCGGAGTGAAAATTGGCAACTAAATCCTTGAAATCCAAAAATTGTCCCCCCTCAGTTTTTTCGGTTAAAAGTGCGTACCCCCTAATATTGCACAAAAAATATTTTCGTTTTTTGGTTGTTTTGCATACCAAATATCTTGTCTTCAAAAGCCGTATCCTATTGATTCGAAATAGCGGATGTAGTATAATGTGGGTATAAAATTAACTATAAATACAATATATAGAGGAGGGCTTATGGAGAGCAAGGAAATATACGTGATTGATAAAGATGGGGTTAAAACTCTGATGACCGATAATCCGATGGTGAAAATTGAGAAAAGGTGTATAGAAAGAGTAGGTGAATTAACCTTTGCATCTCATGATGAGATGGTATTATTCGAAAACAAACTTTTACAAAGTGAGCATGCACCCAAAACAAAACTGGCAATGCTTCGTAAGGAATCAGGGTTACTATTAGATGATATAGCGGAAATATTGAAGATTTCGAAGAATGGTTATTACAAAATCGAAGCAGGAGTTTCTCTGCCTAAATTACCAATGGCTCTGAAAATAGCAAAGCTGTTTCATGCAACAGTCGAGGAATTATTTGTAGTAGATTAAAATCATCTATTTAAATTCAAAATGGACGAGTCCTATATCATTATGGACTCGTCCATATATTATTTATTAATTTAATTGATATAACAGTGCGTGGTAATTTTGCCTTGCCTGAATTTACTTGAAATGATATAATGAAGATATAGTACCGAATACCGGTGAAGCAGAAGGAGCAAACGTAGTCATGAACGAAATAAAACTGAAACGAATATACAAGCACTTCAAAGGCAATTATTATCTGGTTGAAGATATTGCGAAATATTCGGAAACGGGCGAGGAGTATGTTGTTTATCGCCAGCTTTACGGGAATGGGGAACTATGGATAAGACCGCTTGATATGTTTCTTGAGGAAGTTGACCATGATAAATACCCAGATGTTAAGCAAAAATACAGATTTGAATTACAGTGAAATTGAAACATGAATAACAGGAGGAACTATGATAAGACCGATAGTAAGGGACACCATATTTTTATCGCAGAAATCAGAACCGGCTACAGAAAAGGATATACAAGTGGTGTTTGATTTGATAGATACTCTGCGTGCTCATGCTCATGAGTGCGTTGGAATGGCGGCAAATATGATAGGAGTGAAAAAGAGAATTATCGTATTCTGCATAGACGTAGCACAAATTGCGATGGTAAATCCGGTTATCGTTAAAAAATCCAAACCATATCAGGCTGAAGAAGGTTGTCTGTCTCTGAACGGAGTGCGGAAAACTACACGCTATGAGGAGATTGAGGTTAGTTTTAAAGATATAAATTTCAAACAACAGCGTCAGAAATATTCGGGATGGACGGCGCAGATTATTCAGCATGAGATTGATCATTGCAATGGAATATTGATATAATTGAACATGGCAAAAGGAGTGTTAAGGCAATGGTGAATTTAAGCAGACTTGAAGAAATAAAAGATTTACGAAGGGTGTGGCCGCATGAAGCGTTGGATTTTACGCCATGGCTTTCGCAGGATGATAATATTGCACTCCTCGCTGATGCGGTAGGGCTTGATATCACCGTAGATGAGACTGAATCTTCAGTTGGAGATTTTAATGTAGATATCTTTGCGTCCGAAACGGGCACAGATCGTAAAATCATCATTGAAAATCAACTGGAGGACACAAACCACGACCATCTTGGTAAACTGATAACGTATGCGGCCGGCAAGTCGGCAGATGTGATTATTTGGGTGGTAAAGCAAGATCGTGAGGAACATAAGGCTGCAATTGAATGGCTTAACAACCACACCGATGAAAAAATCGGGTTTTTCCTTTGTGAGATTAAACTGTATAAAATAGGAGATTCAGAGCCGGCGGTAAAGTTTGAGGTAATAGAGAAACCGAATGACTGGGCGAAAGAAGTGAAGAAGAGTGAGTCTGCCACCGTGACACAACAACAGAGATATGATTATTGGGTGGCATTCCAAGACTATGCATTCCAGAACTCGCTATTTTCTAAAAATTTCAATCGTAGAAAGCCGTCTATGGATCATTGGATGAACTTCAGTGTGGGTTTGTCTGCATGCCATATTACCGTGTCACAGATTCAAAAACGTAACGAACTGGATGTGGAACTGTATATAAGCGAGGATAAGGATTTGTTTCAGTCCCTTTTCCGGAACAAGGACGCTATTGAATCCGAAGCTGGGTTGACTTTTGACTGGCGAGAACTGCCGGAGCGTAAAGCAAGTCGTATCGTTATCGAAAAGAGCGTGACCTTCGAGGATAAGAATCAATGGAACGTACAGTTTGACTGGCTGATTGATGTTATGATTAAGATGAAGAAGACATTCAAGAAATACCTATAATAGTAAAAGTTGTGGCTACGATAAAGCAATGTTATTATTTAGGAGAGATTTAAGGAGGTAATTATGCCGACAATCAAAGGCTTGGAGTGGACATTTGATACGGTGGCGTCTACTTATGAAAAGCTTCGCCCAACATATCCGGATGAACTTTACAAAATGATATTTGATTATATTGCTCTTGATGATTCTTGCCGTGCAGTAGAGGTGGGAATCGGCGGCGGTCAGGCAACATTGCCGATTTTAAAGATAGGATGTAATGTGACCGCAGTTGAATACGGCGAGGAATTTTCTAAACTGTGCAAGGAAAAGTTTAAAGAATATAAAAATTTTTCTGCTATAACAAATAAATTTGAAGATACGAACTTTTCAGATGATATATATGATTTGGTATATTCCGCGTCAGCCTTCCACTGGGTTCCGGAGAGTATTGGATATACAAAAGTGTTCTCGATGCTGAAAAGCGGTGGTGTGTTTGCACGATTTGCAAATCATCCATATCGGGATAAAGGCAATTTGCCGCTTTCTGAAGAAATGGATAGGATTTATGGCGAATACTATTATAAATTCTATAATAAAAAACAGGAATCGCCGACAGAGTATACCGAGGAACAAGCTATACAAAGAGCAAAAATTGCAGAAAAATACGGATTTTCGGATATCAAATATGCTTTGTTTTACCGAACGCGTACTTTTTCGGCAAATGAGTACAGCACATTGCTTGGGACATACTCTGACCATATTGCAATTGAGGAGAGTATAAGAAAAGAATTTTTCTTGAAAATTGAGGATGCAATAAATAATCACGGAGGTTCAATTACCGTATATGATACCATTGATTTACAACTTGCAAGAAAACCATAAAGGAGGAAATGACTATGGAGTTTATTAATTCAAAAGATATTATTAATTTGACCAACCCCGGTGTTGTCTCAAGACAGATATTAAATCCTGATAATTCGTCAAGTGAAAGAGTAACAATCACAGAGGTTCATTTAGACGTAGGGGCAAGTCAGCCGAGGCATATACATAAAACATCAGAACAAATCTGGTATGCAGTCAAAGGATGCGGAAAACTTCTCCTGGAAAACAACACAGAAAAAACGTTTCAAGCGGGAGATGTTGTAAGATTTGCTGATGGCGATATACATGGCTTGTTAAATAATGGGGATACAGAGTTTGTTTATATTTCTGTGACTGCCCCGCCTATTAATTTCGGATATGCATATAAGGACAAGAAATAATCGGAATTTGAGAGGTGAAGAAAATGGCTTCAAGTCAAGACTATTTGCAATTTGTTTTAGAGCAATTATCAGAACTGAGTGACATATCCTATCGGGCAATGATGGGGGAATTTATACTATATTATCGCGGCAGGATAGTTGGCGGTATATATGATGACAGGTTACTTGTCAAGCCGATAAAGTCAGTTATTGCATATATGAAAAATCCATCATATGAATTGCCGTATGATGGTGCAAAAGAAATGCTTTTAGTAGATAATATTGATGATAAAGAATACTTATCAGGATTATTTAATGCTATGTATGATGATCTGCCCGAACCAAAAGTTAAAAAGAAATAAGTTTTATTGCGGAGATGGGAGCAAATAAAATGAATATCAGATATATGCAGGCAGATGATAAGGAATTTTGGTACAGTCTTGACAAGCATCTGCCGGAAACGGAATTTATGAATAAAGTCCGTGACAAAAGGGGATATGTTTTACTGGAAAACGATATTCCGATAGGACTGTTAAGGTACAATCTTTTTTGGGACAACACTCCGTTTTGCACCATGTTGTTTGTAGATTGGAATCATCAGCGTAAAGGCTACGGTAAAAAGCTAATGGAGCAATGGGAAAATGACATGAAATCACAAGGCTATAAAATGGTTTTGACGTCCACGCAGGTAGATGAAAACGCTCAGCACTTTTACAGAAAATTAGGATATAAGGACTGCGGCGGATTTGTGATTGATCTTCCCGAAGATTCACAGCCGATGGAACTGTTTTTGATAAAATCAATCTGATAAATACGGAGGAACGATGCAGTGGATAAGTTAGATTTACTTGCGGTAAAAATGATGGAATATTATGCAGGAGACGCGAAGCGCATACAGCATTTTATAAAGGTTCATTCTCTTGCGCATCTTATCGGAGTGAAGGAGAATCTGCCCCAACATGAACTTTACAGGATACTTGTAGAAGCGGATTTTCTTGTAAATTTGTACGAGGATAACGCTGGAGAAGATGCAATAAAGTCGGCATACGACAGGATTTTCAGAACGGATACCGGAAAAGAACTGTGCCGGCTGATGTTTGGGATTTAAAACGGTATTTTTCTGTTGAAAAACTAGTAATTTCATCAACTTTATCCGGCAATATATTCAAATTCATCATCGGTAAGCTGTATATCTACCGCATCCATATCGGATTTAATATGATGGTATTGTGTGGGACTAAGTATCGCGCATACATTCATTTTGTGGTTCATAAGCCATGCGAGCGCGGTCTGTGCGACAGTTATGCCACGATCATTTGACACGTCCTCAATACGTTTTAACAGCGCGATATTCTCGGGACAGTCATATTCAACAGGCGCGTTTGCACCGAAAACATCTTCAAAACTTTTGTTATCATAAGACTTGAATTTACCGGACAAAAATCCACGTGCAAGGCTTGAATATGCGATTACCGGCATATTGTTTTCAATATACCATTCACGTGCGGATTTGTTTTCATCTCCGGATATATCAACGCTTCCGCCCCACGGATCAAAAACACGTTTTGCAGCACTAAAGCATGGACTTGATACGGAAAAACCGTTCAAGCCATGCTTTTTAGCATAATCAGTTGCTTCTACAATGCGGATGTGCGTCCAGTTGGATGCGCCAAAGGTCAATATCTTTCCCTGCGCCTGTAATTCGTTAAGCGCTTCGATAATATCCGATACCGGTTTGCTCTCATCATCACGGTGGAGCAGATATAAATCTATGTAGTCAGTATTAAGCTCATGTAGAGAAGTGTCAACGTCCGCAAACAAATCCTTTGGAGTCATTCTTTTTCTCTCATTATCGTGATGACAACCTTTTGTTATAATATTTACTTTATCTCGTATATTTCTTGACCGTATCCATTCACCTAACACACGTTCACTCATACCATAAACGCGTGCAATATCAAATGTATTGATGCCATTATCAAACACCGTGTCAAGAACACCACCAGCATTATTGCCGGAAGTCATAGTGTCAATCGCAGTACCAAATACAAGGCGCGATATTGGATTTTTTAGTTTGGGTAGATTTATATATTTCATAATAACACCAAATACAACAGCAGTAACCGATTTATAGTCGCATTACTGCTGTTTTTCTTAACCATTAGGGAATTTTGTATTAAGTAAATCGCCGGCTTTCATATCCAGAGCATCGGCTATATTGTATAACACTTCAATAGAAAACGGTCGTACAATATTCGGAGCCTCAATGGAACTTAAATGAGAACGACTTATGTGCGCCATTTCAGCAAGCTTTTCCTGTGAAAAGCCTTTCTTTTTGCGGATAGCCGCAATCGTTAAGCCTAACTCGATAAAACGGTCACGATTTCTGACCTCTGTATCCCTGTCCATTATTGCACCTCCGAAAATTAGATTTAATTTTATAATTACAGACTATTTTACTGTATATATTCAAATTCACCATTGGTAAGCTGTATGTCTACCGCATAAATATCGGATTTGATATGATAGTCGTCCCTATTTGGGATAGTTGTACGATTACTATATCATATTAAAAACGATAATACAAGCAAAAACTGTATTTGGTAGCTTTATTTCTTAATAAGTCCGTTAACAATAGATGAAATGTTCTCCAGTTGTGTTTCATCGAGTAATTTTAAATTTTCAATTAGGACGTTCAATTTCTCGGGATTTTTAGACTTAACATCAAAAAACTCACTTGGCGAAATATTAAGATACTCGCAGATATAGAAAAAGCACGCCATAGAGGGCATGGCTTTGCCGGATTCAATATTATTGATATATCCGGGATTTTGACCGATTGATAAACTCATATCACGCGCAGATACACCTTTCTGATTTCTAAGCTGAGCCAATCTTTGAGAAAATTCATTTTCGTACAATATAATCACCGTCCTTTATCATATTATATACAACAGACACACGAAAAATATTAGAACAGTTCCGTGAAAAACATTGTCATATCGGAACAAATGTGATATAATTATAGAAAAATCGGACACAAAGTAATAAAGAAGGGGATTATAATGAAAACCTGCTGTTTTACAGGACATCGTCCCAAAAGTTTACCGTGTGGTTATAATGAGGAGCATCCGGCTTGTTTGATGATAAAAAAGCAGTTACGAAGGCTGATAGTCGGTGTGATTGAGAAAAAGAATGTAACAAAATTCATTTCTGGGATGGCACTGGGAACGGATATGTGGGCATTGGAAATAGTTCTTGATTTGAAAGATGAATATCCGAATATCACACTGGAAGCTGCCGTTCCATGCAGAAACCAAGCATCGAGTTGGAACGTAAAATATAAAGAACGATATAACAAATTACTATCGCTATGTGATGAAGTGACAGTATTACAGGAGGAATATATATACGATTGTATGATGAAACGCAATAAGTATATGGTTCAAAAGGCAGACTACGTTATTGCTGTGTGGAATGGCACGCCAAGCGGAACGGATAAAACGATACAGTATGCATTGGATATGTGTAAGCCTGTGTATTACGTGGACGTGAATGATTTCAGGATGAAGGCAATATGACCTTAGATAGATAAATCAGTGTTGTAAATCTATTTTGTAAATTAATTGTTAAATCTTAGAAAATACGATTGACATACAACTTTCTTAAAGATATAATAACGTCGTTAGCAGTCGTCAAAAAAGAGTGCTAACGACGTATTATTAGTATTTATAATATGTCACATATTTCTGGAGGTGGAAAAGATAATGGGATTTGACGGTGATAGAATTGCGTATTTACAAATGATAGAGAGTATTATTGACAGAATGTCTAATAAATCAGGAAATATTAAAGGCTTTGCGGTTACGATTGTTGCAGGAGTCACAGCCCTGTCATTTAAAGAAGCTAGCCCATATGTTTTAATATTATCCTTTCTTACAGTGTTAATATTTCTGTGGTTAGATTTGTATTATCTTGGAATGGAACGAAAATATAAATTTTTTTATAAACAGGTATGTCAGGGCAGGGATGTTGACTTTAATCTATCATTGGACTTGAAAGAAAGTGAGTTAAGAGAGGCCAAAGCTACGAAGTGGCAGTGTTTAACTTCGAAGTCGATATACTATTTTTACATACCATTAGGATTGCTCATGATAATCATACTTATTTTAAAATTTAAAGGAGTAATATAACAATGGCACATAAAACATTTATTTCATACAAGTGGAGCGAAGCTCAAACCCTTAGAGACAATATTATTGCAGCATTGGGCGAAGATGCAACATATTATAAAGGGGAAACTAGCGATTCGCCTGACTTAACCGATACGTCTACTGAGAACATCAAGAGAAATTTGAGAAATATGATGTACGATACATCTGTTACTATTGTAATAATATCTCCTAATATGAAGGATAGCAAATGGATTGATTGGGAGATTGAATATTGCCTAAAAGATATCACTCGTAAAGATAGAACCTCCCATACCAATGGTGTAGTCGGCGTTATAATGAAAGTAAATGGTGGCTATGATTGGTTTAAGTATTCTCAGACCAATAGTGATGGTTGTTCCACTGCAAATTACCATACAGAAAAAGTATATGACATTATTAATAATAACAGGTTTAACCAAGAACCGAAGGTATATAGTTGTGATGTGTGCAAATGTGTTAATGCTTTGACGGGATCATATATAGCTTTTGTGGAGGAAGATGATTTTTTGAGTAGTCCGACAAAATACATAAATAATGCTTATGATAAAAGTGAAAATGATGCATCAGGATATAAGATAACAAAGACAAGGTAATTAATAGTGTATAGTCCATACAGTTCTTTGACTACAATTTTAAATCTGCTTAAAAGTGGCTCCTCATTATTTACGCAAGGTGTTCTGATAATGGGACCATTTTTTTGTGTTCATATATTGTCAGTCATGTAGATTGTATATTGCTTTTTGAGACGTTTTATGCTATACTTTAATAGGTATTTTTATATTAAATAATAATCCATTGCTATATAGACCAACGAACCGGCGTCTGTCGGTGCTAATATAAATTTATAGGTCTATAAATAAAATAAGCGGGTTGACTGCATTGACAGTCAAAGGAGGGCTTTATGGAAAAGACAATTTGCGAATTGTTCGCAGGAGTAGGCGGTTTCAGACTTGGGTTTGAACGGCTTGATTCAGGTTGGGAAACAACGTGGTTCTCGCAATGGGAGCCGGGAGCGAAAACACAATGGGCACATGAATGTTATGTGCAGCATTATGGTGATAGCGCCGATAACAATGGTGAGTATCACACGGGTGAAGATATTAGCGATGTAAATAAAGAGGATATCCCCAATCATACACTTCTGGTGGGAGGATTTCCCTGCCAGGATTACAGTGTGGCGCATACATTAACATCTTCTCGGGGTATCGAAGGAAAAAAAGGTGTTCTTTGGTGGCAAATAAGAGATACAATTATGGCTAAACAGCCGCCATTTTGTTTGTTAGAGAATGTTGACAGGCTATTGAAGTCGCCGGCAAAGCAGCGCGGACGAGATTTCGCTATTATGCTTTCATGCTTTGCAGAACAAGGATACAGCGTTGAATGGCGCGTTGTAAATGCGGCGCAATACGGTGCTGCACAAAGACGCCGGAGGACATTTATCTTTGCCTATAGAAATGATACTGAATATGGTAAGAAAATATCAGGTATATCAGCTCAAAGGATAATATCTGATGAGGGATTTATGGCGAAGGCATTTCCTATAAATAGAATAGATAAAATCAAAGAGACGACAGTAGGAAATGATTTGGTTGGAATTAGTGAAAACTTTACCTTTATCTTTGAAAATGCAGGATATATGAAAAATGGGAATGTATTTACTGTTAAAGTTGCAGAATCGGAGGAGTCTCCGATATTGCTCAAAGAGATACTACAAAGCAATGTTGATGAGAAGCATTATATAGATGGGGAGAAACTGGCAAAGTGGACATATTTAAAGGGTGCAAAAAAGATTCCGCGCACATCATCGGATGGACATGAATATGTTTTTTCTGAGGGACCGATTGCCTTTCCAGACCCATGGGACAGACCTGGTCGTACTATGCTGACAAGTGAGTCGACGCTTAATAGGTCAACGCATGTTGTATCAGATCCGGGTACCGGGCGCTTACGGCTGCTAACACCCGTGGAGGCAGAACGATTACAAGGATTTGATGATGGATGGACTGATACCGGAATGCCGGACCGAATGAGATATTTTTGTATGGGTAATGCGCTGGTTGTTCCGATGATTACGCGTATGGGAAATGTACTTGATACGATTATAGCAGAAGAAAGATAAGTTTACATCATCAAGATATTAACCCAAGGACTTGTGTGTTTTATACAAGTCCTTTTGGTCATATTACGAGGATATAAGGAGGCGGAGAAAGTGCAAGGGACAGAGTATAGAACTAAGGAATCAATTTTAAAACGCGCTCAGGAAGTAATAGGCATTCCTCTTGCGGACATTGATGCTACCGGAAGATTATCTTCCGGGAAAGGCGCTATAGGAACTGTAATTGAGGAAAGCTGGTATGGTTATTCGCCTAATTCTGAATCAGAACCGGATTTCCCTGAGGCGGGAGTAGAATTAAAAGTTACTCCGTACGTCAGAGGCAGAAATGGAATACGCGCAAAGGAACGGCTTGTATGTAATATAATTAATTATATGGATGAGTATGATAAAACATTTGAAACCAGTTCTTTTTGGCATAAGTGTAATACGATGTTACTCATGTCATATGAGCATCTTCAAGGTATACCAAAAGGGGAGTTCAAAATAGATGCGGCTATACTTTTCAGTTTTCCGGAAGAGGATTTAATAATCATAGAGCATGACTGGGAAACCATAATGAAAAAAGTACGGAGTGGCAACGCGCATTTGATTTCTGAGGGCGATACACTGTATCTTGCCGCGTGTACGAAGGGAGCAAGCGCTGCGAGTGTAAGGCAGCAACCATTTTCGGATATTCCCGCAAAGCAACGCGCATATTCGTTGAAAGCATCGTATATGACGCGGATATTGAATGCATACATATTTGGTGAAACCCAGAGTGAAAGTATCATTAAGGACTGGCGTGTTCTGAAAACCAGTACATTTGAGGAATATTTGATTCAAAAGGTTTCTCCGTATTTTGGAATGACTCAAGCCGAATTAAAGGAACATTTTGGAGTAGATACAACTGCCAAAAATTTGAATGAAATATTGTTGGCAAAGATGTTGGAGATAAAAGGGAAAATCGCTTATACGGAGGAGTTTCAAAAAGCAGGAATAATTCCTAAAACTATACGTGTTCAGAAGAATGGTAAAATTAAAGAAAATATGTCTTTTCCAACATTTGATTTTATTCAATTAAGTCAGGAAACGTGGGAAGACTCTACTTTGTACAATTATTTGGCCCCAACAAAATTTCTTTTTGTTATTTTTTAGGAAAATGAGAACGGAGAACTTATTTTTGAACGCGTAAAGCTGTGGAATATCCCGATTGACGACCTAGAAGAGGTACACAATGTGTGGGAACGCACGGTCAAAACAATTCGAGAGGGTGTAGTTCTCCATCAAACAAGCTCCGGTGTGAGCAATAATCTGCCGAAACAATCAGAGAGCCGGGTGGCTCATGTACGTCCTCATGGCAGAAACGGAGATGACAAGCTGCCATTGCCGGACGGAAGAATGATGACAAAACAGTGTTTTTGGCTTAACAACAGTTATATCGCAGAGCAGATAAGATAAGGAGGAGTTTTATAATGGCTGGTTATGTGTTTGCAATTGGCGGAAATTCCAATCCGTTAGATGTTATAAGAGATTGTGCTGAAAAAGGTGTATACTCAACTTACATAAATAGTTTATCACCTACACCATTTGAAGGCACTCTCGCAGATTATATGTCTATGAAACCAGGAGACAATATTTACTTTTTCTGTAAGAGAAAATACTATGGCGTGGGAGAATTGGTATCCATAGGATTGGATTGTAAATATTGTAATTATCACGATTCTAGCGCTATAGTAAATTTTGATTACAATGATATTCGAGATGATTTATTGTTGGACTATGGAGAGGAAAGTCCGAAATATCGTTGGATATGTACATTTAAAGGTTCTCCTTACTTTTTTGAGGATGGTATAGATACTGATGAAATTTTGACGTATAAGCCAAATACATTTAAAATGCTTCGAGCATTTTGGAAGGTTTCGTTTATTAAACTGGGAGATGAGGAAAATGATTCCCTAAAGGAGATATTCCTTTTGAGACGACAAAGGGAGATTCAGACGCAAACTCACATATTTAATGAAAGCGATGATACACATGATTTGATTGCTATGCATGATTTAGGAGAGTATATTATATCTCCAAAAGCGATGCTTCAATATTGTACTGTTGAAAATAAAGTAAGACATGAAATGGCTTTAGAAGCAGCCGTGGTGTATGATTTATGTCATGATAATATTGTACAATTGGGACATTGGGATTACGTGTCACATCAGGTTATTGCATCTCCATTTAAGCCAATAGATTATATGGACAGGATTGATGTGTTTGCAACTAGATATCTACCTAATACAAAGCTACCGTGTAAATACCTTGTAGCTGAGTTAAAGAAGGATATGGCTGATAATGATACGATAGACCAAGTATTAAAATATGTGGACTGGGTTTGCAAAGAATATGCGTATGGTGACTATGAGGCTATAGAGGCTTGCATAGTAGCTGCTGAGTATTCAAATGATATTACCGAATACTATTATGATGTCGTGCAAAGATTCTATACTCTGGGTAGTCATCCTATTCGGAATAAACAATGGAATTCATTGAAACTTTTGAAATATGCATATGTAGACGGAGAGATATGCTACACTGATGAGACTCCGATGAATAGAAATAATATATAAAATATTCAACTAAATCGGCATATGGACTATAATGAAATAAATCTAACAAGAAATTGATATTAAATGTATGTAAGTGGGCAATAGTGGTAGGAGTCGAATATGGATAATATCCGAGTTGTTGAATTATTTGCAGGAGTAGGCGGATTTCGTTTAGGGTTAGAGGCTGCATCCCCAAAATATGAAATTATATGGGCAAATCAATGGGAGCCGTTTAAACGAGAACAATATGCATTTGACTGCTATGTTTCGCATTTTGGGGGGAATAAAAACCATGTATGTGAAGATATAGCAAAGGTGAAGGATAATATCCCAGACCATGATTTACTGGTGGGCGGATTCCCGTGTCAGGATTACTCAATTATGAAGAAGAATTCTGAGGGTATAAAGGGTAAAAAAGGTGCTTTGTGGTGGCAGATAGACGATGTTGTAGAGAGAAAGCGACCTAGATATATCTTACTGGAGAATGTAGATAGAATTGTTAGGTCGCCTGCAGGGCAGTCAGGACGTGATTTTTCCATAATATTACGGTGCTTATATAATAAAGGGTATGCTGTTGAATGGAGAGTTATCAATGCCGCAGATTATGGGCAGGCACAACGCAGGCGGCGTACCTTTATATTAGCGTATCATAATGAAACAGGAATGTTCCGTGAATTGGCTGATGGCGCTTGTATTCAGGGATTAAAATATCTGCATCAGTATATTATGAAAAACGGAGTGCTTGCAAAAGTATTTCCTGTACACTCCCATAATAAAGATTTTACAGATTGCTGGATAGATGAAATGAGATATACTAATATATCTGAAATTTCAGATACACATAAGGCAATATTCTATAATTCTGGTGTTATGATGAATGGGCGCATATATTCTGTAGATTTAGAACCACAACGAGAAAGGCCAATTCCACTGAGAAATATTCTGGAAAGTGCACCAGTGGATGAACATTATTTTTTACAAGAAAAAGATATTCCGAGGTGGACTTATGCAAAGGGAGCAAAAAGAGAAATGCGAAAACGAAGAGACGGTAGTACATATTGCTTTTCGGAGGGGAGCGTTGCATTTCCGGATTCTTTGGACAAGCCATCGCGTACAATATTGACATCAGAATCAAAAATCGGACGCACATCGCATGTTGTAACAGATGTTGCAACCGGACGATTGCGAACTCTAACGCCAATGGAATGTGAAAGACTTAATGGTTTTCCTGATGGGTGGACAGATACAGGAATGCCTGAAAGAATGCGTTATTTTACAATGGGCAATGCGTTGGTGGTCCCGTTGATTGAGAGAATAGGTGGGATATTAGCGCATTGTGATGATTTTAAATAAGTATAGGAGAGGTGTTCGTACAGAGTGTTGACGTGACAAATAAGTATAGTGGTGGAATAAATTAACTAGAATTTGAATTATTTTTTGTTGGGATTATAGGAATCATTATATAAAAAATTCTTACATAGCGTATGCGACTAATAATATACAGAAACGGGATAACTTTTAATATTGCTTATTCTTAAGCATGCGCGTTTTTAAGTTCTATTTTTGTATAATAGAACTAACTAATGGAATTGTAATGAGATTGAATAGTTTTATACAATATAAAATTTATATAATTGCTCAAAAATGAGATGGGAGGTATTAAATTTGAAGATATCCAGACTTATTATCAAAAATTATAGAAATTTAAAAGATATTGATATTCACTTAAATGACACGGTTGCACTAATTGGGGAAAATAACAGCGGAAAAAGTAATCTTCTGCGTGCCGTTACCCTCCCTTTTTTGGCAGATGAGTTTGGTTCGTTTGGGAAAAACTTATCTTGGGTTGATATAAATGATGCTGCAAAGGAAGATTATTATAAATACATAATAGACAATCAAAAATCAATAGTAGACGGAACGTTGCCTTGTGACAAATTTATAAAAAATATGCCGATAGTTATGGTGGAAGTTCATTTGACTCCGGAAGAAAAAGAAGGCTTCTTTGTAAAGGACTTGAGTTTCGATATTGAAGATAATCATATGGTATATGGGTTGCGTTATGAATACAAACCAGTTAAAATTGAAGAAATCTATTGCACTGTGAAAAATGTACTTGAGGCAGGAAAATTAGATATGGAATCTATTGGTTCGGTAAAAATGAATCTTCTGCCGACAGAATACTATTCATACTCTATTTCTGTGCCTGAAAAAGGTTCTGTGTCTTATGACATACTAAAATTATATAAATATACGTCGCTTGAGGCTGAAAGGGATGAATTTTCGAGGACGAGAGAAAGGTTGGGTTCCAAGTCACTTGTCAAGGTGCTGCAAAAAGGATTGACAGGCAATGATAAGTTAAAGGTAGAAAAAGAGTATACACACTTTTTTGAAGAACTCAAAAAGATAAGCAAGATTGACAGTGTCATTAACTGGCAGGATGATTCTGATATGGAAGATGCAAAAGAGTTCTTCTCCCACATAAGTATACTTCCTAATATGCCGTCAATGCAAACGATATTAAATAGTATAAGATTGGGATATTCTGATGCGGAGTTATCATTGCAGGGGTTGGGATACAGAAACCTTATACTTCTTTTTGTATTGATGAATTCATTATTGGAAACAAAAAATGATGTTGCTTTAAATGTCCTCACAATAGAGGAACCGGAAGCTCATTTGTGTATAAATAACATACGGCTTATGGCAAGTTTTTTAAAGGTGTTTACATCTAAAAATTCATCAATGCAATTATTCTATTCCACACATAGCACAGAGTTTATTAATAAAATGGATTTGAAAAATGTCGTTGTAATGCATAATGGACAGGCCTTTTCATTTATGGATGAACTTAGCGACGAAAATAGAGATTATCTTACCAAAAATCCCAATCTTGATTTATTTAAATTGTTTTTCTCTAAAAGATGTATTCTGTTTGAGGGGATTTCAGAAGAAATGCTTATTCGTTCATATATTGATTCGAAACAAGAGTTGAGCGATATAGAGATGATTTCCTTTCATAAAGGCTTTACTGAAATAATAAAAATATGGAAAAAGGTAAACGTTGGAACCGGTAATAAGTTGGGCATTATAAGAGATTACGATAATCAGGATAAATCAAAAGAAACTCATGAGGCTTTGGATGATGGAGTTAGCATTTGTGTAAGGACCACTTCGGAATATACGCTTGAACCGGAAATTGTGAATATGGATAATAATTATAATGTTCTTCTGGAAAGATAGGGGGAGACACTGGGATGGAAAGACATGGATGCCTGCAAAATGGCGAATGCATGGAGAGAAGCTAAAGCATCAGATATGTTGACAATTTGCAAAGATATTGCAAATGGGAATCTGCCAGAACTGCATATGCCTAAACACATACAAGAAGTACTTGATTTTTTGAAAAGTTAAAATGTGTTTGGGGGATAGAAATATGAAAATCATTATAGCGGGAGCCGGAGCTGGTAAGACAACAACTATGGCGGATACAATAATAAAGCTACGTGCAGAAACAGAATCCTCAAAAAATATCTATTGTATTACTTTCACTAATAATGCAGTAATGTGTATAAATGAAAAGTTGAAGAAATGTTATGGAGAAATTCCGAGTAATGTTATAGTAAGCACAATACATTCGTTCTTATATCGTGAATTTATAAGACCATATTACTATTTGTTATATGGGAAGCAATATGAGAGAATATCGACTGCAGAATTGCCACAAGAGCCTGCATATAAAAATGCAGCGATAAAGCGATTAGAAGGCAGGAATGTTTTGCATCAGACGGTTATTCCGGAGAGAGCAAAATGGATTGCGGTGAGAAAATCTGATGACAGAAAACATATAAAAGAAAAAAGAACTATAATTATGTCCGCATTCGAAAAGTATTGTGGTGGAATCTGTATAGATGAGGCACAGGATATAGATTCGGATATGCAGTTAATTATAGAAACTCTGAATGAAATTGGCATTTCGCTAATATTAATGGGGGACCCAAAACAAGATTTAAGGGGACACAAGTGCCTAAGATTACTTGCGGAGAAATATGCAGGCAGTATAGAATATTTAGATGTTTGCCATAGATGTCCCCAGAAACATTTAAAAATATCAAATACGATTGTCGACGATAAAGAAAAACAATATTCTAAAAAAACGGGTGGCACTATAACTGTTTGTTTTGAAAAAGATGTGTCATGTGAAAAACTGTTACAACAAGAGGAGTTTGATTTGTCATATATTTCAAAGAAATACGGCAAATATAGTACGCATAGTCAAGAGCGGGGCGGTAATATAAAACACGCTCTTGCAGAAGAGATAGAAGCTGTTATGCAATCCAATCATTCTGATAAAAACGAGTTAGTGATTAGCCAGTATTCATATTATTTTGCAGAAAAATTATTAAAAAATTACAGAAAATTGAATGATAAAAAGAAGGCTATGAATGCGACATTTAAGAATTATTCGCTTAACGGTAAAGCTTACGGTATAATAATAAATCTCTTGACGGACACGTCCAATACAACCATAAATGATACTGTAATTGTAAGTTCAATAGATAGCATAAAAGGTCAAGAGGGGGAAAACTGCTTGTTTATTTTAACAAAGGATATGGCATCATATTTATTTAAAGATAAAACAGAAGATACCGCCACAAAGAATCGACTATATGTTGCATTGACTAGGTCATTAAATAAGTTGACGATTTTTATTACTGAAGAAGTTGAAACAAAATACGGACGAGCTAATATTTTTGAGTTTTTTAAGAAATATTTAGATTGAGGGTTAAGAACAGAAATATCATATAAAAACTCCCTGTACATTGCATACGACTAATGATATACTTACTGTAGGAGGTGTATTATTATGCTGTCAATGAGAAAAATAGATTTAATCCGCAAGTACAAGTTCGATTTGGATATGCCGGTGCGAGTGATAAGCTACAAAGTGGACGTATCGCCGACAAGTGTATACAAGTACATAAAAATGGATGACTTTTCGGAAATGCTGAAGCAGCCGCGGAAGAAAAGACCGAAGAAGATGGATATATACGAACCGATTATAAAAGAGTGGTTGCTTGAGGATAAGACTCGACATTACAAGCAGCGGCATACAGCAAAACGAGTGTTTGATTGGCTGAATGAGATGTATGAAGACTTTGATATCAGCTATGCAACCGTGGCAACAACGTTCCGAAGGATAAAATCGGAAGTATATTACGTTTGCAAGGAATACGCACCTCTGAGACATCTGCCGGGTGAGGCACAGGTTGATTTAGGAAACTGCGATTTTGTTGAAAACGGCATTAAATATAAAGGATGTTACGTTGTGATGTCTTTCCCATACAGCAATATCGCTTTCTGTCAGATATTAAAGGCTAAAAATGCTCAATGTATTGTGCAAGGCATGAAAAATATATTCGAGTTCATCGGCGGTGTTCCGCATGAGATTACATTTGATAATGAAAGCAGTATCGTGAGGTGTCTGGGCGAGAAGATAACTAAGCGCGTAGAAAACGAGCTATTTCTGCGTTTTAAAAATCACTATGATTTTAGGTGTGAGTATTGCAATAGCCACTCTCCAAACCAGAAAGGTCATGTTGAGGGAAAGATTGGATATTTGCGGCGGAATTTATTCGTGCCACAGCCGATAATGCAAAATCTTGATGAATACAATAAAGAACTGCTACATCGCTGTATGGATTTACATAACAGAAAACACCACCGAACCAAGAAAAGTATAATAGAAATGTTTGATTGTGACAGACAGGCTTTATTAAAATTACCCAAAAAGGATTTTGAAGTGACAACATGCTTTGAACGCAAAGTCGACAGGGAAGGACGCGTGCGTTTTAACGGACAACGCATATATTACCTTGAACCGAGGTACGCAAAGAAAAAGGTACAAGTCAGATTAACATACAATATGGTTACGTTCTATGATAAAAAGTTGAACGTCATTGCTGAGTTCGACAGGTTGTATGGTGAGAAGAATTACACGGCAATTCATTGGGAGCAGTGGCTGCCTACGTTATCAAGACGACCGAACAGTCTGTTTCATTCATCGTTTTCAGATATGTTTACGGAGAGGTTAAGACAATTCCTTTTAGGGGGAACCGCTAAGATACGAGGAGTGTATATGAAAGCATTGTGCGAGTTAATAAAGGGAGCAACTCTTGACAAGGCTTTGACTATTGCAGACGAAGCCGCCGGACTAAGATTCGAGGACATTGACAGCATCTTACAGCTTGCTGCGGTATAGATAAATATCTCTTTTAAATAAATTTGTGTTGACCTAAATAAAAAATATGTTTAGGTTTTAATTGAGTTGCAACAAAGGAGGTGGGGACACTAAAACCATCAAATCACCACCGATGCGGCATAAGGGAACACTAAAATGAACACTAAAAAATTTCGGGTTTTCTAAAGTAAAAATGGACACTATTATAATATAGATACGAGGGCATTTGCGGACTGAGAGAAGAATCTGCAAATGTCCTTTTTTCGCATGGGGAGGGGGCATCTAAATCTTACGAAAGGAGCCTGCGGAAGACCGCCGCCCCCCTTCGTGTAAATTTTCGCAAAATTAAAGGGGCGGTATGCAAAGTCGAAGGTGAGTATGAACAGAATTCAAATTCACTTTATCTTGACGGCTTTATTTGTAAGTCGCCGGTGTATCGCACCACACCTTTCGGTAGGGAGATAACTGATATTTTAATAGCTGTAAACCGCAGCTATAACAAATCTGACTACATACCCATTATCGCATGGGGTCGAAATGCACGATTTGCACGAATCTTGAAAACTGGTGATAATGTGCGCATATGGGGACGTATCCAGTCGAGGGATTATCAAAAGCGCATATCCGAGGAGGAAGCTGTTACAAGAACGGCATATGAGGTTTCAGTCAATCGGATTGAGCTTGTTGAGTCGGCTGCGGCAAGTATGAAGAGCAAGGACTATAATTTCGATTAAAGCGCTCATTTTGCAATATTGCAATTCGGATATATGATAATTAACCAGTGGATTTAATAATCGGCAAGGTTCGGTATAATCTTGTCGATTTTACTTATAAAAAAAGTGTGGGAAAATCATATTAAATTTTTTTTGGCTATTGAATTTTAAACGGAGTTATGATATAATAAAATAAATATACAACGGAGGAAATCCTGCAATGGCAGATGTATATAAATTCAAGGTAAGTCTTAAAGGAATGGAAAAACACATATGGCGCGACATTGAGATTACATCTGTTTCGAGTGTTGCAAAACTGGGATATGCCGTGCTTGCATCAGTTGAAGCAAATGCGAACCATTTGTTTTATATAGAATACGACGGTGTTAGGTATGAATTTCCGACAGACGATATCATGGTCGAAGGGACTTTGACAGATCCGTCAAAGGTAAAACTTGCATCACTATATTTAAAAGAAGGCAGTCAACTCAAAATGGAGTATGACTATGGCGCAAGTTGGATGTTTGATATAGAGCTGATTTCGATAACTGAGCTGGGACGCGGTGTAGGAAATCACTATCCATATGTAACAAACGGTGCAGGCAAAGGAATAGTTGAGGAGTTGTCTTTGGGAGATTTGCTTGAGGTTATCGAACGAACCGATAAAACAGGAGAGCTTCCTTTATATTACGATTATAATCTTGAAAAGAAAATGCCGTGGGATTACAGAGAGTTCGACCTGAAATACCTGAATACATTTTTTAAAGATAATATAGCAAGTATAGCTGATACATATGAATGCCTTGATTGCGGCGATTAATGTATGAGAGAAAAAAGAATTATAAATCGTTAATGTAGAATTTATGGCGAGATATTGATGTCTTTAAGCGATGCCTCTTAGTATGAACGTAGGTCAGCTTGTGGGTATTGTTTGATAAGAGCAGTTGAAAATCGCATAAATAAGCCTAAATTTAATTTCGATTAGAAGTACCCCACCGTAAGTATTTTCGATTAAAAGTACCCCACCTTATGGACTTTTAACAGGAAGAAAATAATTTCGGTTAAAAGTACCCCACCGAGAGTGTTTGAATATAAAACATAAAAACGCATAAATGATTTTCGGTTGAGAGTACCCCACCTAAAATAATTACGGTAAATTGTATTAAAAAGTGCCTCTATAGCCAACCACTGTCCCAAGAATGTAGGTTTTAAGCCATTCTTGGGACTTTTCTTTTCGTAAAATTTAATTCTGTCCTTTATTTGTCCTTTATCGTCCTTTATCGTATCTTACGATAACTTAAAACTGTTTGCCACAGCTTGACTTGCCATAGCCTGTGATTTTGAAAACGCGCGTGCATAAATATCCAGAGTCGTGCTTGCCACACTGTGACCGAGACAAGCCTGCACCGTCTTTACACTTGCTCCGCTGTTAATCAAAATTGAAGCGTTCAGATGTCTGAACGAGTGCGGAACAACATACTTCAACCCTTCCTGTTCGCAGAACTTATGCAGCCACTCGTTCGGCGAAGTTGGGGAAATTACATTGCCGTCTGCGCGTTTAAATACAAAATCAGTTTCGTTCCATTTTGTTCCTAAACGAGCGCTTTCACCCTCATAGAACTCCTGCAGCTTTCTGAGAAGTTTAAAAATCTCGTCTGAAAGACGAAGACTGCGGTTTGAATTCGCAGTTTTTGGAGTTTCAAGAATATCGCCCTGTCTTGTGATATGATAGAGCGCCTTTTCTATGGTGATTACCTGATTTTCAAAATCAATATTATCCAAAGTCAGCCCGCACAGTTCACCGCACCTGAATCCGCTTAATATGGCTAAACGGAAACATTCCTCCAAACGAAGTCCGGCATATCGCGCGAGAGCCAAAATTGCGATGTAGTCTGTATGTACTTTCTCCATAGCTGCCGCAATCATAAAATTGAACTCGTGCGCTGTCCATGTCCTGTCCACTCCTCCGAAGGTACGGTGCTTCAGATTTAATTCATCATTGGTAGGCAGTACTTCTTTTGTATACGGCATATTGTCGTGGAAGAATCGCATTGCTGCAAGTTCTGTTTTGATGGTCGATGCTGACAGACCTTTGCTCTGCATATATCTCACATATGCGGAAATATGCTTTGGTGCAATGTTTGACAGCTTCTGCAGACGATACTCCTTTGCGACAAATACAATAAATCTCTTGAACGCTTTGCCGTAGCGCTCCCTTGTCTTGAAGCTGCCGACTTTTAAATGGCGGAACAGCTTGTCGTACCATAACCCTTTGAGGTTACTACTCCATTCACTACTGTTGCAATGTTTTCATCGGCGGAAGTGTATGTGATTGTGTCAGTGCTGTCAAGCGGAGCAATACTCAATGGGAGTACAACCGTTTTGTTTGTTCCAGAAAATTCAATTTCATTTTTATAGAACTCCAATGTGGTTGCCGGAATGTTTATCGCTTCAAAGGTCATATTTCTGCTGTTTGCGTACTCCTGTGCATAACTGCCTGAAACACCGCGCATTATCATTTTCGCCGGATATGAGAATGAATTATTTTCAATAGCTGTCATGCTTGGCAACACAGTTACTGTTGTTAGATTGATATTCTCCGCAAACGCACTAGTCGCTATTTTTGTACAATATCGTGGCAGGATTACCTCCTGCAAAGATGAGCACTGTCTGAATGCAGAATCAGAAATTGTATTCAAGCCTATGCCGAATGTAATATCTGTCAAGCTGTCACAGCTATAACACATATTTGAACCTATTGAAGTAACCCCATCCCCAAGAATTACGGTAGTCAGGGTGTCACAATCGTAGAAGGCTCTTTGTCCAGTGGAATTCGAATTAACAATGGCAACTTCAAGTGCATCACAGTTTTCAAAAACACTTGAACCAATTGAACCTGCTGTATTGACAACTACATTTTTTAAAGCATCACAATTATAAAATGCACTTGAACCAACTGAATTGACATTTTCCGGTATTGTTATATCTGTCAATGCATCGCAATTTGAAAATGCCGATGAGCCTATTTCCGTCAAATTTTCAGAAAATTCAATTTTTCCAAGAGAGGAACACTTCTCAAATGCGCTACTATTAATTTTGGTTACAGTATTGGGTATAGACACATCGGTTAAACTTGTACAATTATAGAATGTAGATGCTTGTATTATCTTACGCAGCGCTTAGATTCACGCGACTTTATCACTTCCGCAAATAATGCTTTATCCTGCGGTAATACCGCTGCTCTAAACCTTTTACACATAACCGAGTATGAGTTAGATTGCACGCACTCGCAGTCGAGCACTATACACATTCTATCATAATAGTTATAGCATAAGTTATGTATCAGAGCGTTTGCCCGTTTGCGCTGAAGCGGTGTCATGCGGATAAGACCACCGCTTGAATTTCGTTCAATCGCCTGTATTGATTTTCCCTCCATTCTTGATTGGTGTGAACGCTTTGCAAATAATTGTAATAATAAATTTTATAAATTATTTTATATTCAATAAAAATGGGTTTTATTGAATATTGTCGATTTGTATGGTATAATTTGAATAATGAGGAAATATATCGAATTGACTAAGGAGCAGACGAAATGAACATATACATATTCCGTGGGAAATCCGCGACAGGTAAAACCACTTTGACAAATATGTTAAGTAGGAAAATTAATGTCCCTGTTTTGCGTAAAGACGATATATTTGACCAATTATCAAAACACGAAACAGATATTGCCATTTTGAACAGTGCAAGCTATGATATTCTTGCAAAACAGATGCAAACCTGCATTGATAATCAATCCGATATAATAGTTGATATTGCTTTACAGCATACGCCGTCGCTGAATGAGTTTTTAAATATGATTGATTTTAAAGATAGTATGATTTACAGATTTTTCTGTGATTGCAGCAATGATACTATATGGCTGGACCGTTGGCGGGCGCGGCTGAAAAATCCATTGCCTAATCAGTATTTTAAGAGTATTGATGAGATTGTGGAACATTACGGCAAATGTGAAATTGCGCCATTGGCCGGAGAAGTTATTTTAGATAGTGTAAACTCTGTTAATTATTTGTTGTATAAAATAATGGAGATAATTTAATGAAAAATATTATACATATATACGGTGCATCCGGTTCCGGTACAACAACATTGGGAAGAAAAATATGTGATGAGTTGGGCTATATATTTATAGATGCGGATGATTATTTCTGGATGCCGACTGATCCGAAATACCAAGTAAAACGGGACAAACAGGAGCGGATTATGCTTATGAAAGAAGTAATTGAAAAATCCGATAATGTTGTTATTTCCGGTTCGCTTGTAGATTGGGGCGATGAATTAATACCCCTGTTTACCCTTGTCATTAGATTAGTTACCGACACAGCTATACGAATTGAAAGGTTAATAAATCGTGAGCGAGAGAATTTTGGTTCAAGAATAGATGTTGGCAGAGATATGTATGAAAATCACCGGCAATTTATTGAATGGGCTAAAAATTATGACGATGGTGATGTCAATATGCGAAGCAAGGCAAAACACGATGAATGGGAAAAGTTATTGCGATGCAAACAAATTGTACTAAATGGCGCAGACAAGTTGGAATATAATGTGGCGGCCGTTAAAAAGAAATTATAAGGGAGTAATACAATGAACAAGTATAAAATAATAGACGAGAAAACATGGAAAAGAGCCGTACATTGTGCAGTATTTAGAAACAGCATTGAGCCTGCATTTTGTGTGACTTTTGAATTGGATATAACAAATTTCCTCAGAAAAATTAAAGAGCAGAAATATTCTTTTACTATGGCAATGATTTTTGCGGTCTCAAAATGTGCTAATGAAATAGAGGAATTTCGTTATCGTTTTCTTAACGGCAATGTGGTCTTGTTTGATAAAATTGATACGGCTTTTACATATCTGAATAAGGAAACGGAGCTTTTTAAAGTTGTAAACGTTCCGATGATGGATACGATGGGGGAGTACGTCACAACGGCAACAGTAGCGGTGAAAGAACAAAAAGAATATTTCACCGGACCACTCGGAAACGATGTATTTCAGTTTTCACCTATGCCGTGGATTTCGTATACGCATATTTCGCATACCAATTCAGGAAAGAAAGATAATGCGACACCACTGTTTGATTGGGGAAAATATTTTGAACGTGACGGAAAAGTATTAATGCCGTTTTCAGTGCAAGCGCATCATTCTTTTGTGGATGGATTGCATATCGGTAAGCTAGCGGATAAAGTGCAGAGATTTTTAGATGAGTATTAATTTACGAGGTAAGTTAAGAAAATATTTTAAAGAGGACTGAAACAATATATGATTATATTACTGGCAGGCAGTACACATACGGGTAAAACAGCATTGGCGCAAAAGCTTTTAGAAAAATATAACTATCCGTATTTATCTATTGACCATCTTAAAATGGGACTTATACGAAGCGGTAATACGGATTTAACTCCTGAGGACGATTCGGAACTTACTGTATATCTTTGGCCTATTATTTGTGAGATTGTTAAAACAGCGATTGAGAATAAACAAAATCTTATCGTTGAAGGTTGTTATATACCGTTTGGCTGGCAGAATGATTTTTCAGACGAATATCTGAGAGAAATCAAATACTATTGCCTTATTATGACGAAAAGCTATATTGAAACACATTTTTCAGATATATTAAAATATGCAGACGTTATAGAAGAACGGCTTGATGATAATTTGGCAATGGACTATATGGTTGCAGAAAATGAAAAGAATTTGGCTATATGCAAAAAATACGGGCTTAAATATATTTTAATTGATAACGAATATATCGTGAATATAGAATGAAGAGGAGATTAAATGAATATACAATTTCGTGTTGCGAAAATGGAAGATTTGCCAGAAGTTTATTCAATGTTTTCATCTGCCATATCAGAAATGGAAAAGAATAATATTTTTCAATGGGATAATGTCTATCCGGACAAAAAAATTTTGAGCGAGGATATACAAAGACAGCAATTATATGTTGGTGAGGTAGACTGTGAATTGGTATGCGCATATGTAGTAAATGATAATGCCGATGAACAGTATTCAAACGGAACGTGGAAGTATGTAGGATGTACATATAAAATCCTACATCGGTTATGTGTCAATCCTAAATTCCAAAATGTAGGTGTTGGCACAGAAACAATGCTCCATATAGAGAAAGAAGCTAAAAAGGAAGGCGTTGAGAGTATTCGACTTGACGCATTTTCTAAAAATCCATATGCAGTTCAGATGTACGAGAAGTTAAATTATACAAAGGTTGGCGTTGCAAATTGGAGGAAAGGCAGATTTTATCTTATGGAAAAAAAGTTGTAGTTTGTATGGTTATACTTGCGGATATGTTTATTAGCAAGCATAACCAAATAGTACCGTTTCGCCGTTTTCGTCAAATATGTTGTAACTATCAAACCATGAAAAGAACCGTTGTTTAAATAAAAGTTTCATTTGCTTAACACTCCTTCAATAATTTCCCTTTCACACATCAATGCAGATTCTCGCGTTAACTAAACTGGAATTTTACAGTCCTTTGTCAGAAAGGATTTTTTCAAACTTCTTTTCAGATAATATTTCGTGTGTTATAAATTCACCATTGTAGAAAAGTGAAAATGTCGTGAACGGGGTAGGCGCATTTTGTGCTGCTTCTTTTGTTTGTATATGTACTGTTTGAAAATCGACATTTCTTGTTTTTGCCATTCCTTCAAGAATGGGTACATACTTTGCCGTAAAAGGGCATTGATTCGTATAATATAATGTAAATCCGGTTCCCATATCAGGATGCGTTGGGTTCTTTACACTTTCCTTGAAATGCGGTTTTTCGGCGTTTTCATCAAACGGAAGATACATCAATTCAAAATATGGACTTGCTGTATCAACAGTTTCGAAGCCTTTATATCGCATATATTTAGGCTCTGCAAGAAAGCCCATTTTCTTTTTCGATGATAAGATTACAAGTCCCTTTTTTCCTTTTTCCTTACAGTCATTTATACATTCGTCCAACAATATAGTTGAATAGCCGTGTCCTTTGAATTGACCTGATACCCACAAGCAGTTAATATACATATATTCATTTGCTTCAATGGGTGTCCACGCATATTCAGCCGGAATATACTCAATGAAACATTTGCCGCGTACATTTCCTTTTAAGAAAACAAGTCCCTCATCAAGCCTATCTCTAAGCCAAGCCTTTTTTGACATTACTTGAACATCTTTGTTGTTTGATATGGCGCAGCAGATGTGTTCCTGTTCAAGATTATCCGTTGTTATTTTTATAAGTTCCATAATAGTATCTCCTCGCAAATTTTTGTTTTCCTGCTTAGCAAACAGGAACTTACGTCCATAAAGTAGTTATAAACATCGGACTTGCATCATCAGACTTCTTAAAACCGCAGGATTCATAAAAACTTATTTCATCATTATAAGCCACAATGACAATCCTTAAATAATCTTTATATGTGCTTTTCATTTTTTCTACAAGCTGCCTGCCAATTCCTAAATTCTGATAAGCAGGATTAACCAGCAAATAGTGAATATAGGCTGTCATAATACCATCGTCCATTGCGCATATCAGCCCGATAAGTTTATCGCCGTCCCATGCTGTATATACGGTCTTGAAATTTTTCATGGCAACAACTAACTTATCAGGGTAGTGTCCCGATGACCACTCGACGGACAAAAACAAGTCCTGTAATTCTTTTTCATTAAAATCGTGTGTATCTTTATAAATAATTACCACAATACTATCCTCCTTTAAATTTTGATTTCCATGCTTGATAGATAGGAAGTCACGGCATTACTTGTTTATGCTTCTTTCCAAAACTCACCCTTGTAAAAATTCAGATTTCCGAGAGGCTTTGCAGTCAAGCGGAACATCACGCATCCGTCAGGGCAGACAATGGTCTTGCTGTATTTGCTATCTCCTCCGAGATTCTCTAAATTACCGCCGCTTCCATAAGAGGATACAGCATCATCATTGTTTTACTGCAAATACCGTATCCATCTTTGTTAACAGGACATCCATAAGTGCAGAAATAAGTATCGCCGATTTCCTCACCGTTGCGACAGTAATTTTCCGTATGGTCGCCACGCAGAAAATCTATAACTTCGATGTTAAACTCGTATTCTTCATCATACCATTTTTTCATGTGTTACCTCCAAATTGCAATTTATTCAATTTAACAAACAGGAATTTATTTGTGTTTTGGAAACCAGGGAATACATCTGTTTACCTTTTTGCAATATTCTATATACTCTTTACCATATAAATCAGCAAGCCACTTTTCCTCTGTCAACTTCAGGAATATCGTCATGTAAATCCAGCAAATAACTGGTATAAAGAATAAAAACAAATTATTTGCAATGCAGACTGCACCGGTACATGCCAAAAAGACTGCACTATAAACAGGATTTCTGACAATGGCATATACGCCTGTTGTGATTAACTTGTTTTCGGCAACCATCTCAAATAATTTCGACTTGCGTTTTGCGCTATAATCCAGATAACAACCGAATAAAATCAATCCAATGCCTATGATTTTTAGTGGTGTATTCAGTAATTCTGTTTTTCCGGCATCCAAATATCTGCAATATGACGCAATGATGCCAATCACAGTAATCAGAATTTGAAATGCAACAATCACAGGACCTACCCCGAATAACGGCAGATGACTTTTTCCTTTCATAAATAACCTCCCAATTCCGATTTTCTCATCCAATAAACAGAAATTTACTTTAGCTTTATATAAATACCAACAAAACAAGTATATGGTTTGATAATCGTTTCAAAGTACTGCTTATCGCCGCAAGCAAACTTATTATTAACTGCAAGCCATTCGTCCCATGCTTTGTTAAAACAAGCCATTTCCCATGTTTGTACCGATTCAATTCTATCATTGCTGCCGATAATTTCTTTCCAGAGCTTTGGACTTTTAAACATATAAGCATCATCGCCGAGCCAATCGGAAAGGAGTTCTTCGGCATGATCTGTGTATTCATCTTTCAGACCGGGAATACCAATCAAAACCACTCCGTTATCTTTTATAAACGGCAGAATCTTCTCTTGAAAAAATCCCTTATACCCTGCAAAATAATGATAAGAGTCAACACTTATTAGAGCGTTGAATTGCTCTTTTTCAAAATTGAGATTATTCGCATCTTCGCAAATAGGTGTTACCTGTTCATCAACACCCCACCCAGCAAATCGTTTTCCATTCTCTTCTGCGCTTATCCAGAGGTCATTTGCGTAAACCCTTGCTCCTGTCTCCTTGGCAATGACAAGACTCGTTAGTCCTTTTCCACATCCCAAGTCAAGAATTAAATCATCAGGGGCAAGTTGCAAAGGATATTTGTCAAATAGCTCTGCTAAAATCCTTACGCTATTTGGTCCCATCATCGTTTCTTCCGAAATATACTTTTTATAGTTGCTAATATCCATATGTCTTATCTCCACAAATTCCGCTTTGTCATTAGTATAATTATACCACGCATAGCGCAGAAAGGCAATCCACGATTGCATAATAAAATTGATACACAGTCAAAAAGGTTTTCAGATTTTTGCGTTGCGATATATTGTAGAATATGGTATACTTCTCATATAAATATATTATGCAGCATGGGAGATGGAGCTATGATAAGACCAATAGTAAGGGACACCATATTTTTATCGCAGAAATCGGAACCTGCCACAGAAGGGGATATACAAGTGGTGTTTGATTTGATAGATACTCTGCGCGCTCATACTCATGAGTGCGTTGGAATGGCGGCAAATATGATAGGAGTGAAAAAGAGAATTATTGTATTCAGCATAGATGTGGCACAAATTGCGATGGTAAATCCGGTTATCGTTAAAAAATCCAAACCATATCAGGCAGAAGAAGGTTGTCTGTCTCTGAACGGAGTGCGGAAAACCACACGCTATGAGGAGATTGAGGTTAGTTTTCAAGATATAAATTTCAAGCAACAGCGTCAGAAATATTCTGGCTGGACGGCTCAGATTATTCAGCACGAGATTGATCACTGCAATGGAATATTGATATAATTGAACATGGCAAAAGGAGGGTTAAGGAGGTAATTATGTCTGCAATCAAGGGATTGGAATGGACATTTGATACGGTGGCATCTACTTATGAAAAGTTCCGTCCAACGTATCCGGATGAACTCTACAAAATGATATTTGATTATATTGATCTTGACAATTCCTGCCGTGCGGTAGAGGTGGGGATCGGCGGCGGTCAGGCAACATTGCCGATTTTAAAGACCGGATGTAATGTGACCGCAGTTGAATACGGCGAGGAATTTTCTAAACTGTGCAAGGAAAAGTTTAAAGAATATAAATATTTTTCTGTTGTAACAAATAAATTTGAAGATACGGATTTTTCAGATGATACATACGATTTGGTATATTCCGCGTCAGCATTTCATTGGATCCCGGAGAGTATTGGATATACAAAAGTGTTCTCAATGCTCAAAAGCGGCGGTGTGTTTGCGCGGTTTGCAAATCACCCTTATCGGGATAAAGGCAATTTGTCGCTTTCGGAAGAAATGGATAGGGTTTATGGCGAATACTATTATAAATTCTATAATAAAAGACCGGAATCGCCGAAAGAGTATACCGAGGGACAAGCTGTGCAAAGAGCAAAAATCGCAGAAAAATACGGCTTCACGGATATAAAATATGCTATGTTTTACAGAACGAGAACTTTTTCGGCAAGTGAGTACAGCACATTGCTCGGGACATATTCCGACCATATTGCAATTGAGGAAAATATAAGAAAAGAGTTTTTCTCGAAAATTGAGGATGCAATAAATAATCATGGTGGTTCAATTACCGTATATGATACAATCGATTTGCAGCTTGCAAGAAAAGGAGAAAGATTATTTTAAAGAAAGTGATGCGCCTATGCCTGTTAACACTGTGAAGAGTATTATAAAAAAGTTAGAATGTGATGATGAATTGTAGTATAGCGATGCCACAGGATATTTAGAACAGGTTGAATACATGGAGCAACAGAACTTTTTAAGGTTTTACAAGAGCATAAGGTCAGAAATATTATATTTAAAAGTCTATTGAAATAATTGCATTATTATATAATAATGCTCAAAGGAGTGGTAGATATGATTATTAAATCGTCAACGACATTACGAAACGACTATTCGACTATTTCAAATCTTGCCCATGAAAGCGGAGAGCCAATATACATTACCAAGAACGGTGACGGCGATGTTGTTGTTATGGGTATTGAGGCATTTGAAAAAAGAGAGCAAATGTATAAACTGAAACTGAAAATAGCTGAGGCGGAGTTGGCGCGGTTAAACGGAGAGCCGACTATATCAGTGGAGGAGGCAAGGACGCGTCTTGCTGGAAAATACAATGTACAAGGTTGAAATTTTAATACCGGCATGGGATGATCTCGAAATAATAGCGGATATGCATATGTCATTAGTTGGTCCGAAATCAGCACAAAATCTGACAGATGGTATTTTAGACAGCATAGACACTTTGACAATATCTCTGTATGGGTATCCGACTGTTCTCGATGAGGAACCGGCAGAAATCGGATACAGAATGGTGATATATAAAAAGTATTTGTGTATTTACAGAGTTATAGGAGAGGTTGTATATGTATACCACATAGCTGATGGAAGGACTAATTATCCTCAGATAATAAAAGGATATAAATAAAATGTCAAGGCATCTCTTTAAAAGAGGTGCTTTTTGTGTGTTCGCTTTTATAAAAAGACCAGCCATGAACCCATATTAAAACCTTGCACACCGCCTAATCCAATGATATGCAAGCCTAAATGAAAGAGCATTTAGGTTTTAATTGGATTGCAATAAAATGGATGGGGACACTAAAACGGTTTTGACATTGCCGGTGCAGCGCAAGGGAACACTAAAATGAGCGTTTGAAATTTTCGTGTTTTCTTTACTTTTTAGCAGTTATCCGGACTGATCAATTTAGCGTAAAGCCTTTACAGGACATTCCTTCGTACACTCATAGCATAAGATGCACTCAGTTCCATTTCTTCGTTTTCGTGATTCTTTATTAACTTCTACATTCATTGGACATACCTTAAGGCACTTTCCGCAATTTATGCATTTGTTATCATCACAATGAACGCGCAGAATGGAAAAGTAGCTCATAGGTTTCAAAAAGATTGTAATCGGGCATATATATTTGCAAAATGCACGGTTATCTTTAAACACAAAGGCAAGCATAATTCCTACCGCATAATAAAGAATATTGCCGATAATAAACAGCCGGAACATAATCATTTCCAGGTTTGCAAATTTAAATAAAAACAGTCCAAGCACGAGGGCAAGTGATAAAGCGAATGTAATATAGCGAATGAAACCAAGCTTTTTCCTTGGTTCCTTCGGATGTTTATACGGCAGCATATCAAGAATCATTGCCGTCCAGCAGGCATATCCGCACCATCCTCTGCCAAAAATGACCGGACCGAATATTTTAGCTACAGCGTAATGAATTGTAGCCGCTTCAAAGACTCCAAGAAATAAGTAATACCAAAAACCTTCTATCTGCATATTTTCCTGACAAATCAGTCCGAGATAGACAAGCATATATGAACCAACTGCAAACTGGACAAATCGTCTGGCATGCTTTTTCCCGGCTGTGAATAATGCAGACCCTATGGCAATGCAGCCTCCAATGTAGGAGAAATTTAACAGATAAAACAGATTATCCTTAGTTAGCCATAAGGATACAGCCACTGTCTCAAACACTACAAGTAAGATAATGGATGGTAAATACTTCTTCATACAATCAGCCCTCCCTAAAAATCCTGATTTATTAGTCATGTTGTTTAGTTAAGAATTTTTCCGTCTGTGGAAATGATTACGGTTTTCCGGGGAATGGATTTTCCGCTTGCTATAATAGCTTGTTTGACGGCAAAATCAATGCCGCTGCAGCAAGGAACCTCCATACGAACAACAGTAATGCTATTTATATCATTGTTTGTAATAATCTGTGTCAGTTTCTCAGAGTAATCAATATCATCTAATTTCGGACACCCAATCAGAGTAATGCGATTGCGGATAAACTCGCTGTGAAAATTTCCGTACGCGTACGCAGTACAGTCGGCAGCGACAAGCAGATTTGCACCGGTAAAATACGGTGCGTTTACAGGTACGAGTTTGATTTGTACAGGCCATTGTGAAAGCTGACTGACTGAATATGTATGCTCTGTAGATGCAGGCTTTGGTTCAATCGCTTTAGCCTGAGTACCCGGACATCCGCAAGGTAATGTTTCCTGTTCTTTCTTGGCAGCAAGAACAGCCGCTTCGTCATAAGCCGGAGCTTCTCTTTCCTCAAACGAAATTGCATTTGTAGGGCAGGCGGGCAGGCAATTGCCCAGTCCATCGCAGTAATCCTCACGTGTAAGCTTAGCTTTGCCGTCTATCATTTTAATAGCGCCTTCATGACATGCTACCGCGCATGCGCCGCAGCCGTTACATTTTTCTTCATCAATCTTAATAATTTTTCTAATCATTTTTATTCCCCTCTATGCTAATTAAAACTGAGTTTTATATGCTACAGATTATAAACAAGCTGTATGCCTTCTTAATTTCTTAATTATATCATGGTACAATATAGAAAACAAGTAGATTATTTTGCTTGAATTTGTACTATCGACAACGGAAATTTATTTTATTGCAACAATAACAGCAAATTTCTGATAGGCATAAACACACTTAACAGTCTTAAAATTACATTTACGTATCATTTCAATTTCTTCTTCAATTGTGTTTTTATATCCATTAGTAGTACCTCCCCAATATCATAAAAGAAGTATATCACAATCACACCGTAAAAACAATCCACACATTTCGCAAATGCGGTATTATACAGTCATTTAAACTTTTTGCATTGCGTAGGGTTCGCTTATATGATATAATTGTGATATAAAATTTTGAATATAAAAAAGCAGTGGAGTGGATTGACGATTTTAATGAATTTATAGAGAATATATAGGAGGATAAAAACGAAAAGAGTATTGACGGTATTAATGAGTGTGATTTTGCTGTGACGGGTTTATCTGCTTGTGCGACGGAGAAAGCATCCGATACAGAAGCTGCAACAGCTTCGAAGCAGGCAGAAATGCAGAAAATCTTTGGCGAAGACGGTGATACAGAACAGGATTATGAAATATTTTTGCAGGGATATTATAGCTGCAAACAGAGCTATGGTGATTTGCGTGAGGGAGATTATTTCAGATTTGTTTATGATGATAACAACGGTAACGTGATGTTCGTGACAAGTGACGGTAGAGAAGGTTGGATAAATGTCAATGAGATTGGTTATGATCAGATGACAAGAGGACGGATAGGCGGTTTTGCACTTATGATGGCAGGTTGATGAAAAAATAATTATTGTATTGGTGAACTATATATTCTTAATAATTGTGGAGGTATATTTTATGAATAAGATGGTGAACAAGAAGTAAATTTGATATATAGATAATTGCGGATTAAAGCGATAATACCGAAAGGACGGTTAATATGACAGATATACAGCAATTTTCATCATTAAATGACGCGCTCCGAAATATGTTTGGGGCAGAGGTGAAGGCCTCCAACCGTGTTTCCGGCGGAGATATAAACGACGCATACGAATTGATATTAACTACCGGAGAGCGG
This sequence comes from Oscillospiraceae bacterium, assembly GCA_022509025.1. Classification (GTDB taxonomy): domain Bacteria; phylum Bacillota; class Clostridia; order UBA1381; family UBA1381; genus Hominilimicola. The sequence goes on from JAFLUB010000016.1 coordinate 34,635, forward strand.
GGGTTTATGAAATCGAACATGAGGTCTGACGCTTCATTTTTTGTTGCGGAGGCGGAGGGACTTGCCGCAATAGCGCGGACAAATGCTATAGGTACTCCGCGTGTTCTCGGCTATGGAACGGATAGCGGAAAAGCTTTCCTGCTTTTACAGTTCGTTACCGGGAAAAGTAGAGTATCCGGTTATTGGGAAAACTTCGGCAGGCAGCTTGCCAAAATGCATATGGCGGAAACGAAAGAGTATGTGACCGGCGGAGTTTACGGCTTCAATAGCGACAACTATATTGGCCACAGCCGTCAGATAAATACTCCGCATAACGACTGGATTGGATTTTTCCGAGACTGCCGGCTTGATGTGCAATTCCATATGGCGGAAAAATATTTTGACCCGGCGGAACGTAAGCAGATAAATCGGTTGCTGGAGAGACTTGATACCCTTCTGATTGAGCCGGAGCATCCGTCACTTTTGCATGGTGATTTGTGGTCGGGTAATTTTATGACAGGAGATGACGGTAAAGCGTGGCTTATTGACCCTGCGGTCTATGTCGGTCACGCAGAGGCGGATATTGCAATGACAGAGTTGTTCGGAGGCTTTTCGGAGACGTTCTATGCAGCGTACCGCGAGGTGGCGCCAATGCAGGCGGGATATGCGGACAGACGGGATTTATATAATCTTTATCAGCTTTTAAACCATTTGAATATGTTCGGAGGTTCGTATCTTTCGTCTGTGAGACGTATTATAAGAAGATATGTTTAAAAACGGAGGAATGATTTAATGAGGATAATTATTTCACCCGCAAAAAAGATGCGAACGGATAATGATTATATTTTACCCCGACAGCTTCCTGTATTTATCAAGGAAGCGGAGCTTTTGAGAAAGTATCTGCGCGGATTGTCGTATGATGAATTGAAAAAGCTATGGGCTTGCAATGACGATATTGCAAGGCTGAACTATGACAGACTGCAGCATATGGATTTATACAGAAATCTCAGTCCCGCAATTTTATCATATGACGGAATTCAGTATCAGTATATGGCGCCGCAGGTGTTTGAGAATTCATACTTTGAATATGTTGAAACACATCTGAGGATAATATCGGGACTGTACGGAATACTTAAACCTTTTGACGGAATCGTGCCGTACAGGCTCGAAATGCAGGCGAAATTAAAGACAGATTTCTGCAGTAATCTGTATGATTACTGGAAGGATAAAATCTATTCGGAGCTTGCAAAGGACAATGATGTTATTTTAAATCTTGCTTCAAATGAATACAGCAAGACAGTCATAAAATACTTATCACCGGATATAAGGCTTATAAACTGCATATTCGGAGAAATGATTGGCGGTAAAGTCAAGGAAAAGGGCGTCTATGTCAAGATGGCAAGGGGAGAAATGGTAAGATATATGGCTGAGAACAACATTGAGGATATTGAACAGATAAAAGGTTTTGACAGATTAGGATTTTCATTTTCGGACGAACTGTCCGAGCCGGATCAATATGTATTTTTAAAGTAGATGAAGGCGAAACCGAACCCCAATGCTGATGAGGTTTTAGAATGTGTGCGTTAACAATATTGCAATTCCAACCGCTTTTTGATAAAATGGAATAAGAGTAAATCAGTCAGATAAGGAAAGAAGTGTTTACAATGGATTATAACTTTCATACCCACACCTACAGATGCGGTCATGCCATCGGCAGAGAGGAAGAATATATAAAAAGAGCAATCGCGTGCGGCATAAAACATATGGGATTTTCAGACCATATGCCATACATATGTTCCGATGGATTTGAATCTGCTTACAGGGTACCGGTTCGAAATGCCAAAGAGTATATTTCAACATTATCTTTTTTGAGAGAAAAATATAAAGATAAAATTGATATTAAGATTGGCTTTGAGATGGAGTATTATCCCGCCAATTACAGTGATATGCTCAAAAATGCAATTGAGTACGGAGCGGAATATTTAATTTTAGGTCAGCACTTTCTCGCAGAAGAACACCCTGACGGTATTTACACATACGCGGAAACTGATTCTCTTGACAGATTAAAAGAATATGTGTCATGCCTTATAGCCGGAATCAAAAGCGGGAGTTTTACTTATGTTGCGCATCCTGATATATTTAATTTTACAGGTGATATGACAGTTTATCGGGATGAAATGAGAAAGGTTTGTGTTGCATCGAGAACGTATAATATTCCTCTTGAAATAAATTTTTTGGGGATACGAGATAAAAGACTTTATCCGAATGAAGCCTTTTGGGAAGTTGCCGGGGAGGAAAAATCACCGGTTACATTTGGATTTGACGCGCATGATCCGTTAAGCGCTTTTGATGGCGTGTCACTTGTCACAGCTGAGAAAATGGTTGAAAAATATGCACTGAACTATATAGGTGAACCTGAACTGATATTCATTAAGTGAAATAGTATCCTAAATTTGATTTTCGATTATTAGTATACCCTTTTGACGGTGATTTCAAAATATCAAAGGTATTTTCGGTTAGAAGTACGCCCGTAATTATTTCGGTAAATTGTATCATAATCTGTTATATGTATTTTCCCGTTCGTATTCGCGACAGTGACGGGCGGGAAATGTGACAGCAATTCTACTGCAAAAGCAATGGTTAATTTGTCATATTATGATATATATGGTACAATGTAATATATAAATGATTTTAAGGCATTAAATGTCGTATACAATAAGTTGTTAATCAGAAAATACAAAAAAGGAGAAAATAAAATGAAACTTGAACTTTACAAATTTGACTCATGCCCGTACTGCGTTCGCGTTTTTAAGGCAATCGAGCGTATGGGCAGAACGGATATTGAAATGCGCGATGTAGAGGAAAGCGCAGCGGATTACAAGCGGCTTTTGGAGATCGGCGGCAAGGATCAAGTGCCGTGTCTGTTTATTGACGGTGTGCCGATGTATGAGAGCCTTGATATTATCGACTGGCTCGAGAAGCATCCGCAAGAGAAATAGGGGAGGAAAATTATGATTAAATTTGTATGTTATCCAAAATGCTCAACCTGCAAAAAGGCGCAGGCTTGGCTTGATGAAAATAATATTGAATATGAAATACGCGATATTAAAGCAGATAATCCGACATATGATGAACTCAGTCACTGGCATAAAATAAGCGGATTGCCGCTTAGAAGATTCTTTAACACAAGTGGAATTTTGTATCGTTCAATGGACTTAAAAAATAAGCTCGACAATATGAGCGAGGAAGAGCAGCTTGCACTTTTATCCACCGACGGAATGTTGGTTAAGCGTCCGATTGCGGTGGCGGATAATGCCGTGCTTGTCGGATTTAATGCTGATAAATGGACGGTGCTAAAGAATTGATATGAGTAAAAAACTATCAGAAATGACGCTTGAGGAATTGTGGCAGTTGTTCCCTATAATTTTAGAGGAACATAAAATCTGCTGGGCGGATTGGTTTGAGGAAGAAGCGGTAACTCTCAGAAACATTTTGCCGCAAAACGCAAGGATAAGCCATATTGGCAGCACGGCGGTTCCGGAAATATGGGCGAAGCCGATAGTTGACATTCTTGTTGAGATTGAAAGCGGTATGGATGGTGTTAAAGGTATTTTAATAAATAACGGCTATATTTGCATGGCGGAAAACGAGAGTGAAATGTCATTTAACAAAGGCTATACAGAAAGCGGTTTTGCTGAGCGGGTGTTTCATTTACATTTGCGTTACAGTGGCGATAATGATGAAATCTATTTCCGCGATTATCTTATCAATAATCCCGATATTGCCAAAGAGTATGAAAAGTTAAAGCTGGGATTGTGGAAGAAATTTGAACACAACCGTGACGAATATACAAATCAAAAGACGGAATTTGTGAGGAAATATACAGAACTGGCTAAGGAGTAATACTATGTATATGTGAAAAAATACGGGCTTGAATATATTTTGATCGATGATAACTATTTTGTGGACATATCGAAAATGATGGATGGTGAAAAAATGTTAAATATGGAAGAGCGGGTAAAATATATAATTGAATCATGCCTGAGTACGGAAGGCACTAATCCTATGATGATTTTCAATAAAATTGCATTGGGAGAGCCGGTTAGAATGCATGGGCCGGAGCATCATATTCTGGACGGCGCGTGTATTTTGACGGCGTTTCGTAACGCCGGAGGTAATATTGACTTAAAATCAGCGCTTGAACGTCTTGCGGCGGAAGGGTTAAGGATGCCCGGCGCGGCGTGTGGTCTGTGGGGAGTGTGCGGTGCGGTCACGTCAATCGGCGCGGCACTCGCCATAATAGACGGAACAGGACCGCTAAGTAGTGACGACAGCTGGGGCAGTCATATGCAGTTTACGTCTGCGGCCCTTAAAGCACTGTCTGAAATCGGAGGCCCGAGGTGCTGCAAGCGTGATGCAATTATCAGTATGCAGACTGCGGTGGAGTACATAAATTCCCGATATGATGTTAAACTTGAAGACGAAAATTTCAGGTGTGGATTCAGCAATAGGAATGAACAATGTCTTAAAGAGAGATGTCCGTTTTATTGCGGGAATGGGAGTGAATGAAATGAAAATCAGATATGTGCAGGCCGATGACAAGAAATTCTGGTACAGTCTTGACAAGCACCTGCCGGAAACAGAATTTATGAATAAAGTCCGTGACAAACGAGGATATGTTTTACTGGAGACCGACATTCCTGTTGGACTGTTAAGATATAACCTTTTTTGGGACAATACTCCGTTTTGCACCATGCTGTTTGTGGATTGGAACCATCAGGGTAAAGGATACGGAAAGAAGCTGATGGAGCATTGGGAAAATGATATGAAGTCACAAGGCTATAAAATGCTTTTGACGTCCACGCAAGTAGATGAAAACGCGCAGCACTTTTACAGAAAATTAGGCTACAAGGACTGCGGCGGATTTGTGATTGACCTTCCCGAAGATTCACAGCCGATGGAATTGTTTTTAATAAAATCAATTTGATGAATACGGAGGGTTATATGCTTGAAAAGATGGGTGAGTTTTTCGATAACCGTCTTGACGGATATGAAGAACATCAGTTAACTTGTATTGAATCAGCGCAGGAATTTTATATGTTCACGGCAAGCTGTCTGCATATGGATAAAAATGCCAATATTCTGGATTTGGGCTGCGGCACGGGCTTGGAACTGGAGTTTTATTTCAAACTAAATCCTTCGGCAAAGGTGACAGGTATCGATCTCGCGCCGGGAATGCTCGAGACTCTCAGTAAAAAGTTTCCGGATAAAGACATTACATTAATACAAGGCTCGTATTTTGAAGTGCCGTTTGACGAAAATACATATGACGCAGCGGTCTCGGTGGAGTCGCTGCATCATTTTAAAAAGGATGAGAAGGTTTCGTTGTATCGTAAGCTGCACAAAGCGTTGAAGCCGGATAGCCACTTTATACTTACAGATTATTTTGCTTCATCGGAAGATGAAGAAATATTTTATAGGAATGAATTGAACCGCTTGAAAATGGAGCAGGGAATTACAGACGATGAATTTTATCACTATGACACACCACTGACAGTTGAACATGAAATTCAGGCATTACAAGAGTCCGGATTTTCGTCTGTTGAAATATTAGGCCGCTGGGGAGCCACATACACGCTGAGAGCGAGGAAGTAAATACAAAAACCATCCGACCTCTAAACCGGCAATATGTAAAATAAGAGAAAAGAGGAGCAGCAAATTGAAATACATACATTTATCTGATCTTCATATCGGTAAGCGAGTAAATGAATATTCCATGCTCGAGGATCAGGAATATATACTGACAAGAATTATAAATATTATAGACGAAGAAAGACCGGACGGAGTTTTTATTGCCGGCGATGTTTATGATAAATCCATACCGTCAGGGGAAGCTGTGCAGCTTTTCGATAGCTTTTTGACGCGGCTTGCAAAGCGGAATTTATCAGTGTTTGTCATAAGCGGAAATCACGATTCGCCGGAGCGTATTGCTTTCGGCGGAAAACTTATGAACAGGAGCGGCATATATATGTCGCCTGTTTATGACGGGAAAATTGAACCCGTTACGATGGAGGATGAATATGGCAAGGTTAATATATATATGCTCCCGTTTATAAAGCCTGCTCATGTCCGCGCTGTTTTCAAGGACGACCCTGATGAAATACAGTCATATACAGACGCGGTGCGTAAAGCTATTGATGAGCTTCATGTAGATACTTCCGAAAGGAATATTATGATTACACATCAGTTTGTAACCGGAGCGGACAGAACAGAATCTGAAGAGATTTCAGTCGGTGGAACGGACAATGTTGATGTTTCAGTTTTTGAATGCTTCGACTATACGGCTCTCGGACACATTCACCGACCGCAGAACTGCAAGAGCGATAAGGTTCGTTACTGCGGAACCCCGCTGAAATATTCTTTTTCGGAAGCAAAGGATGAAAAATCCGTCACGGTGATTGAGTTAACAGACACGATAACAGTAAGAACTGTTCCTCTTGCGCCGCTGCGTGACATGAAAGAAATCAAAGGCTTATACAACGACATCATGGCAAAAGATTTTTACAAAGACACCACATACGAAACCGATTATATACATATTACTCTCACCGATGAGGAGGATATACCCGATGCAATCGGAAGATTGCGAACAGTTTATCACAACCTGATGAAGCTCGACTATGATAACAAAAGAACCCGTGCGAATACAGTTATTGATTCAGCGGAAATTGTCAAAGAAAAGCTGCCAAATGAATATTTTGCGGAATTTTATGATATTCAGAACGGTCAGCCTATGAGTGAAACACAGCAAAAATTTATTGATGAACTCATTGAGCAGATACAGGAGGAATACAAATGAGACCTACCAGGCTAATCATATCAGCATTCGGACCATACGCCGGAAAAACTGAAATAAATCTCGAAAAGCTGGGAAACAATGGGCTATACCTTATAACAGGCGATACCGGTGCCGGCAAAACCACTATTTTTGACGCTATAACATTTGCTTTGTACGGCGAACCAAGCGGAGACAACCGCGAGGTGTCAATGCTGCGCTCAAAATACGCGGCTCCTGAAACAGCCACTGAGGTCAAAATGTATTTTACATATGATGAAAAAAAATACTATATAAAGAGAAATCCCGAATATGAGCGTCCGAGCAAACGCGGAGATGGATTTACAACCGAAAAAGCGAATGCAGAGCTTCATTATCTCGATGATAACGGTAACGACAGCAGACCTCCGATAACAAAAACAAAAGAGGTTAACAGCGCTGTCGTAGAAATTGTGAAGGTTGACAGGAATCAATTTGCGCAAATAGCTATGATAGCGCAGGGAGATTTCCGCAAATTATTATTTGCATCAACAGATGAGAGGAAAAAGATTTTTCAAAAGATTTTCAACACGCAAATTTATTATACCTTGCAGGAAAAATTAAAAACAGAATCGGGAAAATTAAAAAAGGACTATGAGGATCTTTCTAAAAGCATAAGGCAGTATATAAACGGTATTTCATGCAGTGAAGACAACGAATTATTTACACAGGTAAAAAAGGCGAAGAATAACGAGATTTCTATGGCTGACACCATGCTGTTGTTGGATGAGCTTTTAGCGAAGGATATGCTGACAGAGGTTAGTTGCCAATCAGAAATCAGAGAGCTTGACAAAAAAATTGACGGGCTTACAAAAGAGCTTGCCAAGGCTCAGACACTGCAGACCGCAAAGGATTCTCTCGAAAAGGCAAATAAGGATTTGGCAGATTTAGCTGAAAAAAAAGAAAAGCTTGCCAAAACTCTTCAGGAAGAAGAAAAGAAAAGGCCGAGAATAGAAGAACTTACACAAAAAATTGCTGCGATTAACGAACACCTTGATGAATACGATGAAAGAGATGAGAAAATAAAATCATTAGATGAAATTACAGCTTCAATCAAAGAGAATATCGAATCTCTTGAACAGAAAAATATCGAGTGTGAAAATAAGAAAAAGAAAATCGACGAACTTGAAGAAGAATTAAAAACTTTGGATAATATAGGAGCAGACGAGGAAAAGCTCAAAGCGGAGCAGGAAAAAATCAAAGATAGAAAGACGGAAATAGATAAGCTTTCGCTTGAGATAAGCAATTGCGAAAATCTGAAAAAGAAGTTAGAAAAAAAGCAACACGACTATTCAAATAAGGCAGAAAAGGCGCGTACGGCAAGAGAGGAATATAACAACTTAAACCGGCTGTATCTGGACGGACAGGCAGGAATTATAGCTAAGACTCTTACCGATGGTGAACCGTGTCCTGTATGCGGTTCTGTTTCGCATCCGAATATAGCTTGTATGCCGGCAGATGCTCCGTCAAAGGATAGGCTTGAAGAGAGCAAAACTGCGGCGGAACTTGCGGAGTCATTCGCGGCACAGGCAAGCGAGGAAGCGGGTAAATTAAAGGGTCAGTCCGAGGAAAAGCAACGTCAGATAGAGGAAAGCGCAAAAGCGGTTTTGGGAGTGGATACCGATATTGCCGAAACCATAGAAGTAAAGAAAAAAGAACTCAGTGAAAATGAGAAAGAAATTGATAAGAAGCTTAAAGAAATTCACAAAGCTCAGATGCTTAAATCAGAGTTAGTGAAAAATATCCCGGAGGAAAAGGAAAAGCTCAAAAAGGCAGAGAATGAAAGTAAATCCTTGCATGAGAGTATCACAAAAAATACAGCGGAAAAGGAGCATAATTCAAAGAGAATAGAGGAACTTAATAAAAAGCTGAGATATGAAACCAAGCAGCTTGCGGAAAATGCAAAAAAAGAATACGAAAACGAAAAATCCGATATTGAAAACGCTATAAAACAGGCGCAGGAAGATTATAACGAAGCTGAAAAAAGCATCACAGCGGCAAAAAGTAAAAAAGAAGAAAATGAGAATTTGCTTGATGGCGCTGAGGAAATTGATGCAGTGGCAATACAAAACAAACAAAATGAGTTAAAATTACAAAAAAAAGATGTCACGGACAGGGAAAAGGAAATACATTCGCGCTTCAGCGCAAATACAAAAATCAAAGATAGTATTGCGGCGCAATCGGCAAAGATTGAAGAGGTAGAAGAAAAGTGGAAATGGGTTAAATCTCTTTCCGATACAGCGAACGGAAATATAAGCGGAAAAGAAAAAGTTATGCTTGAAACCTATATTCAAATGACATATTTTGACCGTATTATCAACCGTGCCAATACACGCCTTCTGATAATGACAAGCGGACAATACGAGTTGACTCGCAGCCAATATGCGATAAATAACCGCAGTCAAAGCGGATTGGAGCTTGACGTCATAGACCATTATAACGGAACAAAAAGAAGTGTAAAATCCTTGTCGGGCGGCGAAGCGTTCAAGGCTTCATTGTCACTCGCATTAGGGTTGTCTGACGAAATTCAATCATCAGCAGGCGGAATCAAGCTTGACACTATGTTTGTTGATGAAGGCTTCGGTTCGCTGGACGATGAATCTCTTTCACAGGCAATGGCAGCATTGTCCACACTTGCAGAGGGCAATCGTCTTGTCGGAATAATTTCTCATGTGAATGAACTGAAGGAGAAAATAGATAAGCAAATTATTGTCACAAAAGAAAAAAGCGGCGGCAGTATGATTGTTATACAAGCAGAATAAATAAGATAATTAAGGAGACTGACTATGGATTTAAACAAGACATTAGAAAAAATAACCGTAAAGATTTTGGCTGAGGCGGAGCGTCTCGGAGAGAAAATACCGTACGTTCCCGCGGCTGACGGAATGTATACAGATTCTCAGAGTATTTACTGGTGGACAAACGGCTTCTGGGCAGGTCTTTTATGGCAGCTGTACAGTGTGACAGAAAATGAATTATTCAAAAGATTGGCTCAAAGCTCGGAAGAACGACTTGATGCCGCCCTGGACGGATTTGAAAACGTAGACCACGATGCGGGATTTTTATGGCTTCACACCGCCGGAGCGAATTATCGCCTGACCGGCAATAAACGCTCCGAGCGCCGTTTGCTTCACGCGGCGACACTGCTTGCGGGAAGATATAATCCTGAGCTTAGGATTATCCGCGCATGGAACGAGCAGTGGATGAAAGGATATGACACAGCAGGCGGAGCGATTATTGATACAATGATGAATCTTCCGCTTCTGTATACGGCAACGGATATCACGTCTGATCCGCGATTTGGGAATATTGCGGTTCGACACGCGGATACAATGCTTGAGTATATGCTCAGACCCGATGGTTCGGTAAATCACCAGATTGTATTTGATATTAATACAGGTGAGCTGATAGCAAATCCGGGCGGACAAGGATATGAAAGCGGTTCTTCGTGGTCGCGCGGACAGGCATGGGCAATATACGGCTATGCGATATCCTATCGCTATACAGGTGAAATACGATATCTTGACGCGGCGAAGCGCGTGGCGGCGTACTTTATGGCGAACACCTCGCTTACAGAATATGTTCCGCTTGCCGATTTCCGCGCGCCTGATGAGCCGGTGTATTACGACACAACAGCCGGAGCAATTGCCGCATGCGGTTTATTGGAAATATCCGAACACGTAAACGATTTTGAAAAGCGGCTGTATAAAAAAAGCGCAGAACTTCTTATAAATGCGATTGACGAAAAGTGGTGCGATTATAATCCTTCCAACGACGGAATCGTAGACGGCGGCAGCGCGAGCTATCATAACAACATGCATCATGAAAAAATCATTTACGGCGATTACTTCTTTACGGAAGCGGTTTTAAGGCTGATGGGCAAAGGTTTTTATATCTGGTAAGAGGGGACATAAAATGGCAGAGGAATTCAAACGAAAAATAGGGGACAGTAAAAAAATATTTAAACCATCAAGGCTTGATTTTGATCTAAGTCCCTATACCGGACTTACGCGCGAGGGCTGGATAGAAGCGGCGAAGTATCTCTTGGAAGGCGTTTTTTCGCATATATCATCATATGACGCGCCTGTTGTTCTTCCGCGCGATGAAAATGATGTTACATATCCGCATAAAAATGCTTCGGGAAATCAGTTGAAGCTTGAACAAATGGCGGAAATTTTCGAGGGCTTGGCGAGAACTTTGTTTATTGCCGCGCCGTTAATTCATATAGATCCGGAAATAAATATATGCGGTTACAATTTGCGCGAATACTATTCAAGGCAGATTTTGTGCGCGTGCAAGAGGGACAGTAAAAACTTTGTCGGACACTACGAGGACTTGCAGCAGCTTGACGGAAATAAAAATCCATATCGTGCCTTCCAGCAGACGGTTGAAACCTGCGCGCTTGTAATTTGTCTTGATATATGCCGCGAGGAAATCTGGGAAGAATATACGCAGTCGGAAAAGGATACGGTTGCCGCGCTTATACTAAGCTATGCTCACGCGAGCACAGTGCCGCAGAACTGGCGGCTGTTTAATATGCTCGACATGGCTTTTTTACATAAAGAGGGTTATAAAATCGACAGAGAAATAATGCTTTCCCACGCTCAGGCAATACTCGGCTATTATGCCGGCGACGGCTGGTATCGCGACGGGCAGTCTTTTGACTATTATTCCTGTTGGGCATTTAACGTTTATGCGCCAATATGGAACAAGTGGTACGGATATGAGAATGAACCGTTTCTGGCAGCGCGGTTTGAGGAAAATGCAAACGCGCTTATGAAGACATATCCCGATTTTTTTGATCGTGACGGCTTTACGATGATGTGGGGCAGAAGCTGTGTTTACAGAAACGCGGCGACAAGTCCTTTGTCGGAAAATTTTGTACTTAAAAATCCAGCTTCCGATGCGGGACTTGCAAGGCGCATTGCTTCAGGCTCGATGCTTCAGTTTTTTGAACGTGATGATTTTTTGAAGAACGGGATTCCTCAAATGGGCTTTTACGGACAATTCACTCCGCTTGTTCAGGGATATTCCTGTACAGAATCGGCATATTGGCTCGGCAAGGCGTTCTTGTGTCTTGCATTATCCGAAAATCATCCGTTTTGGACTGCAAAGGAAAATAACGGCTCATGGGAAACTCTTGGCGAAAAAGAGGTTAAGGAAACCGTATTAAACGCGCCCGCACTGTGTTTTTCCAACCATAACGCAAACGGTGAAACGATACTCAGAACAGGTAAGGTTATTAAAAAATGCGGTGATGAGCATGGTATGTGGAATTATGCAAAGCTTTCCTATAACAGCAAATACCCGTGGGAAGCGGCGCCCGCAAATCATGTTGAAGCAATGCAGTATGTGCTTACAAATTCCGGCGAAGCGCCTCAGAAATGCAATGCTGTTCTTTGGCGCGGATGTCATGACGGCATACTTTACCGCAGGCAATTTTTTGATTACGGACCTGAAAATGAAACTCACTGGCGGCAGGCTTTGAATTTAACGGACTTTCCGGTGGAATACGGAATTATCCGCGCTGACAAGCTACGGCTATACCGCGCTCCGGTAACGCTGACTCTTGGTGCGTACGGATTTCCTGATAACGGCACGGAAATTATACGCAGGGAAAACAAAAATGCAAAGGCAGTTATTTTTAAGGGATATGATTACCGGGGACAGGAAAAACAGCTTGCAATGACTGTTTATGACGGTTGGGAGGATATTGATATTATACACAGCCGCGGTACAAATCCCGATTCGGAAAAATCTATTATCGCATATGCAAAAACAACGCGGCATAAGCAATACGGATATGATGGATTCATTCTTGTTTCTCAGGTTATAACAAAAGAAAGCCATGCGGATTTTTCGGAGGAAGAGTTATTCCCGATAGATGAGATTGTGTATGAAGATAAAGAAAAATGCGGCGGTTATGGTACTGTTACATTACGACTCAGGAACGGCGATGTGAAGATTGTTGATTTTGACCGCATTGAGGGAAATTTACAGATGTAAGCGGTTTTATCAGAAAGCGAAAAATCAGCCTTGCCGGGTATACGGACACGGGAGAGGACAAAGAAAGAGGGGTAAAAGGTGAAATATAATATAAAAATCCCGGAGCCTGTGAATGATATTATTCATAAACTTGAAGAGAATGGACATGAAGCATACATCGTGGGCGGGTGCGTAAGAGACAGTATCATCGGTAATGAACCGAATGATTATGACATATGCACGTCCGCTATGCCTGAAGAGGTTATGAGCGTTTTTGAAAAAAAATTTGTTATCCCGACGGGGTTAAAGCATGGGACTGTTACTATCGTCATAGACGGAAATAATTACGAAGTGACTACATTTCGGATTGACGGTGAATACTCTGATAACCGGCATCCTGATAATGTTGAGTTCACAAGAAACATCACAGAGGATTTAAAGCGCCGTGACTTTACTATGAACGCCATAGCGTACAGTGACAGCGAGGGGTTAATCGACCCGTTCAATGGTATTGACGATATCGGACACGGCGTAGTCAGATGCGTCGGAAATCCTGATGAAAGATTTTCGGAGGACGCGCTGAGGATACTGAGAGCTATCCGTTTTGCCGCTCAGCTGGATTTTGAAATAGAAAGCGGGACAGAAAAATCTATTCATAAGCTGCCGCATCTGCTCAGGAATGTATCAGTAGAACGTATTAACAGTGAGTTTTGCAAAATAGCTGTTTCAAACTGTTTTGCTGAATCCGTAAGACAATTTCAGGATGTGTTTGAAATATTTATTCCTGAACTACGCGGATTATCCGGTTTTGAGCAGAAAAATCCGTATCATGAGTTTGACGTTCTGGAACATATCCTGCACGCGGTTAAAAAATGTCCGTCCGATGAAATAACGACGCGTCTTGCCGTGTTTTTCCATGATTTCGGCAAGCCTCATTGCTGTCAGGAGGATGCGGACGGAACGAGACATTTCCGCGGACATGGTAAAGTGAGCGCGGAAATGGCGGACGAAATTATGCGCAGGATGAAATTTGATAACCGGACGCGCAGCGATGTCACGGAGCTTGTGTTATATCATGACTCACAGCTCACAGTAAGCAGGAAGCAAATAAAGCGTTGGCTTAACCGGATAGGCGAACAGCAGTTTAGGCGGTTGGTTGACGTTAAAGCGGGTGACACGAGAGGTCAGAAAGAAAACAATGATGACGATGAAAGACTGCTTATCATACCGGATATATTAATGACGGCAGATGAAATACTTCGTGAACAGGAATGTTTTCAGATGAAGGATTTAGCCGTAAACGGCAGAGATTTGATAGAAGCAGGTTTTGTTCCGGGGAAAGAACTCGGAGATATATTGAAGAAATTGCTGAATATGGTGATTGACGGTAAGATAGAAAATGATCGCGATAAATTGATGCGTTATGCAATAACACACAAGACTGATTAAATTAAGGGGATGTTGCGTTAAGCAACAGCCCCTTTGGGGCTGAATGAATTTAGATGCAGAACGGACGAAACGAAGCATAATGCGGGAAATCCCGCATTATGCCTTGCCCGAAGTCGTACCGTGACGGTTTTGCCTTTAGCAAAACTCGCCTGTGGCGACTATCGGCTGTAAGCCGATAGCGTCAGTGTACGTCGAGTGGTGAGTTTCGTTCGTAATAGAAAGGCATAGAAACGAAGAATTTCGCAAAATATTGCGAAATTCCACATTAAGAACTATTTAAAATAATCTAAAAATTCAGGCTTTATGCTGATTCAATGCCTTTCTATGGTCTGCGCTAAATCGGGCAGCCCCAGAATATTATGTTTGTGAAATTATATCCATAATTGCCTTTTCGGCTATCTTTACCTCGTGTAAAAATTCAGAGGCTGAAACTCTTATCGCGCCGGAGCCGAGGATAATAATCTGCTCTAAGCTGTCCGATGTGGCAACGCGTACGCGGTGCTTTCCGGCAAGCTTATGCGTCGTTTTCTCAATATACATATCCGCCGTTTCCGCTTCTTTTGTATACACAACATTTATGTTGTGTATTTTTTCTACGCTGCCTGTGTTGCCCTTCACTTTGTAAGCGTCAAATACAAGTATCAGCTCGCACTGCGTAAAGCCCTGATAGTTGCAGAGAATATCAATAAGCGCGTCCCGCGCGGAATTAAGACTGCTTTTTGCTATCTCTTTAAGATTATCCCATGCGAATATTATATTATAACCGTCAACAAGCAGATATTCCGGTCCCTTGGGCAAAGGCTTCGCTTTGGTATGTTTTTTCTGCGGCACGGCAGTTTTTCTGACAGTGTATGATGAAGCTTTTCTGGTGACCGGTCCGTAGGTGCGCTCAAATATTTGCATAAGCTCGTTGTCATCCGCAACCATATCAAGATATTTTTCCGCGCGGAGTAGGTTTTCCTCCTCGCTGTCATCCGCTTCTTCATCGAAGCTGATACCGTCTAAGTGCATATAATCATACACCTTATCCCATTTTACGGTAAATCCGGCGCCGTGTGAACAGAATACCGAATCAGCGGGATTTTCAAGGTCGCTTTCGGAATTATAGCCGATTTCACTGATAACCTTCTCGCTGTCAGCGCAGGGTTCATATCCGCTTAAAATACAGTTAAGCCGACCTTTTCCGCCCGTGTAGCCGATTACCTCCTTGCCGTAATCGCGCATTGCCGAGACAGGCGCGCTGCCGGAAATAACAGTCATGTCATCGTATGTTTCGTTCTGTTCAAATGTGCCGCCCATCTGCTGAATGTCGGTCATAGCGCGTCCGACATTTTCCGAAGGTAGTTCAAGACGGAATTCGTAATACGGTTCAAGCAGGATACTCTGAGCCATTTTAAGTCCCTGACGCACAGCGCGGTATGTCGCCTGCCTGAAATCGCCGCCTTCGGTGTGCTTCTGATGCGCGCGTCCCGCTATAAGAGTAATTTTCATATCCGTTATCGGTGAGCCTGTAAGTACGCCGATATGCTGTTTTTCTTTGAGGTGTGTCAAGATAAGTCTCTGCCAGTTTCTATCAAGCATATCCTCGCTGCAGTCTACGGCAAATTGAAGCCCGCTGCCCTTTTCGGCGGGTTCCATCAGAAGATGCACTTCCGCATAGTGCCTGAGCGGTTCATAATGTCCTACGCCCTCCACAGGGGCGGCTATTGTTTCCTTATAAGCTATAGAACCGTGAGTGAAATGCACGTCAAAGCCGAAGCGGTCTGCTATTACCTGAGTCAGAACCTCAAGCTGTACCTCGCCCATAACCTGAACATGGATTTCCTGAAGCTGTTCATTCCATATTATGTGCAGCTGAGGGTCCTCCTGCTCTAAACGGCGTAAATCCAGGAGCGCATTATGGATACTGATATCCTCCGGCAATTCAGCCTTATAGGTAAGCACACTTTCAAGCACCGCGCTTTTTGCGTCGCTCATACAGCCTATACCCTCGCCGGGATAAGTCTGGGAAAGGCCTGTAACTGCGCACACCATACCGGGCAAAGCCTCGTCAACAGTTTGATATTTTGCTCCTGAATAAATTCGTATCTGATTAACCTTTTCGCTCCATTCATTTCTTTTGTTGCCGGTAAGCTGGTCTCTGACTTTAAGAGAACCACCGGTGATTTTCATGTAGGTAAGCCGTGTGCCGTCTGTGTCCTCCGCAATTTTAAAGACGCGCGCGCCGAAATTATCATCATATATGGCGCGGCGGGTATATAGCTCAAGTCCTTTAAGAAATTCTTCGACTCCGGTAAGCTTTAAGGCGCTTCCAAAAAAGCACGGAAAAATCTTTCTTTGAACAATCGCATTTCTGATATCGTCTGTTTTTACGCTGCCGTTTTCAAGAAAAGAATTCATAATTGCTTCGTCGCGCATTGAAAGCTCGTCCATAACTCCTTCATCAGATAAATCACGTTCGAAATCTATACAGCCGTCACCGAAACGGTGCTTAAGTTCATTTATCACGCTGTCATAATCGGCGTGTAAATCCATTTTATTTATAAACAGGAATACGGGAACATTATAGCGCTCTAAAAGCCGCCAAAGCGTTTCGGTGTGGTTTTGCACGCCGTCTGTGCCGCTTATGACGAGTATCGCATAATCAAGCACACTCAAAGTGCGCTCCGTTTCAGTGGAAAAATCTATATGTCCGGGGGTATCAAGCAATGTAAATTCAGTACCGCCGAATTTCATAATCGCCTGCTTTGAAAAGATTGTGATGCCTCTGTCACGCTCTATCTGATTTGTATCAAGAAACGCGTCGCCGTGGTCAACTCTGCCGAGCTTCCTTACTTCACCTGTGGTATAAAGCATAGCCTCGGACAGCGTTGTTTTGCCGGAGTCAACGTGCGCAAGTATTCCAATTACAAGTCTGTTCATATTAATCACCATAGCCTTTCCGCCCACAAATAGTAAAAAAATCATTAACGCGCTTATCATGGGTGGATAAGGCGTTAAATGGTGATTATGCCCATGTGCGTTTTCGAAGCCTGCGAGAAAAAATCGCACGGGCAATCAAATCTGATTAACGTGATTTTTCACGTTAATCTTACCTATCTATGTGTTATTTTATTTAATAATAACATATAAATACTTTTTTGTCCAACAAATCCGAAATTCAACCTGCGGTTGTATCTAATTATGCAAAATACATATGGATATTCAGAAAATGTAATGCTACAATATAATCATAGCAGCGCTGTTAAAAAACGCGAAAAATCAGCAGCGCATCTCACCCTTTTTCAGAACTTGAAGTATCCGCATACGTCGGCATTCCTCAAAAGGGCAATCTGCTTGCTGCTTTTCCGTGTTAAAATTTGTGACGCTACAAGGTAGCGGAATGGAGGAGTAACATGAATATAGGATTAAAAATAAGAGAACTCAGGAAAAAGCGCGGCATAACACAAGAACGACTTGCGGAATATCTTAATATTTCATCACAAGCTGTTTCAAAGTGGGAGAACGGAACGGCGCTTCCTGATATTACGCTTGTGCCGAAGCTATCATCATTCTTCGGAGTGAGTACAGACGAGTTATTTTCCACAAAGCCTGAAATTACCGATAAAAAACTACTGGAATACAAGGAAAAGGCTAAGGAGTTTAAAACGGTGTACGACTACGCAAGCGTCGCGAAGCTTATGGAAAAGGCGATTGAGGAATATCCGTCAAATTACGAGTTTATGTGGGAGCTTGTACATGCGTATTCACATGAAAGACGCGATCACCGCGAATATGGCGAAATCATTCCACTGTGCGAAAGAATAGTCGAGGACTGTCGTGACGAAACGCTGCGCCACAATGCAATCCAGATGCTGTGCATAGGCTATGCGCACGACGGACGGCGACAAGAGGCGCTGAATCTTATAGACACGCTTCCAGATGAGCCGGTCGAAAAAAACTGGCTTTTGGAATTTGTACTTGAAGGCGAGGAAAAAATCGTGCAGTCGCAGAAAAATCTCACAATTCTTGTGGAGCAGGTCGTTTCGCAGCTTATACATCTTTCTGCGGGTAATATAATGGGTAAAGAGCTAAGCTACGACGAAAAAATACGTTTTGCCGAGACAGCGCTCACAGTGTACACAGCCATTTTCACCGAAGGACACAAATCACCCAGTAACGGCGCGTTCCGTCACATATATGAGCGCATTTCAGAGCTTTATCTCGGTAAGGGCGATAAGGAAAACGGCATAAAATACCTGCGTCTCGCGGCGGAGGCATCAGAGTACTATGATAAATACGCTGCATCGGGAGAAGCATACAAGCCAATCTTCGTAAACCGTTGCAAAACCGAGCAAGGACCGTATGATTACATCGACACAATACGTCTTATACAGCTCATGGATATGCGCAAGGCGTTTGACTTAGTACGAGATACAGCGGAATACAAAGAAATTTATGCACATTTGAAATCACTTTCAGCGGATAGATAGGATAGAGGAAAACGGACAGAGAAAAATCTCTGTCCGCTTTTCATTTACCGTTAATAATAGAATTTACAACCTCTTCGGCATAATCGCGGCACGCGCCGCATACACTTGCAACACCGGTAGCTTCTTCCACCGCGGCAAAGTCCTTCGCGCCGTTCTCAATTGCGGCGCGTATATCACCGACTGTCAGGTTAAGACACGGGCATACTGTTTCATTTTCGTCCATAATAATCACCATAGCCTTTCTGCTTACAAAACTAACGTCTTTATTATTTAATTTATCCTGTTTTTTATACATATGCCTGAAGTTATATATGGACAGTGCGCCAAAAAAGTGGTAAAATAGCTTTAATAACCTATATAATTAATAAAATCTGAAAGGAGCAAAAAAATGAAAGTAATTCTTGTAAACGGAAGTCCTAAAGAAAAAGGATGTACATACACGGCGCTCACAGAGGCGGCAAACGCGCTTAACGCAAACGGAATAGACACTGAAATTTTCTGGGTAGGAACAAAACCTGTAATCGGCTGCACAGGCTGCGGAGCCTGCGCCGGAAAGGGTAAATGTGTGTTTGATGATGATACGGTAAACGAATTTATTGAAAAAGCAGCTGACGCTGATGGTTTCATCTTCGGTTCGCCGGTACATTACGCTGCCGCTTCGGGCGCGCTGACGTCATTTTTAGACAGAGCGTTTTATGCAGGCGGCGCGCATCTTCGCAATAAACCGGGCGCGTCGGTTGTGAGCTGCCGCAGAGGCGGCGCTAGCGCGGCATTTGACCAGTTAAACAAATATATGACCATAAGCGGTATGCCGGTTGTTTCCTCACAGTATTGGAATCAGGTACACGGTTCAACGCCTGATGAGGTGCGTCAGGACCTGGAGGGTATGCAGACAATGCGCACACTCGGAAATAATATGGCATGGCTTTTGAAATGTATTGATGCAGGCAAAAAGGCGGGAGTTACGGTTCCCGAACGTGAACCGGTAGTTAGAACAAGCTTTATACGGTAAATTGTAGTTTGACAGTGAGCCTCCCTGCAACAATCCGAAGGATTTTTGGAGGGAGGGGGACCGCGCGAAGCGCGGTGGAGGGTCTAATGACGGCAAATCTTATTAACGGGATTTAATATTTAGAATTGCGCAGGGACCCTCCGTCATTTTTTCGCTGTCGCTCTAAAATGCCACCTCCCTCCAAAGCGCCAAAGGCGCGTTGCAGGGAGGCTAACGCACGCCATCAACATACCGTCAAACTATAATTTATTTCACCAACAAATTTCAATTTA
>JAFLUB010000017.1 GCA_022509025.1 Oscillospiraceae bacterium
TTTGACGAGGCGTATAAAAACGGATATGTGGATAAAATTTTCACAACTAATCTTATATACAGAAATCCTGATTTGGCGACCCGTGACTGGTATTGGGAAGTGGATATGTCAAAGTATCTTTCACTTCTTATAGATACTCTTAACCATGACGAAACCATTTCAAAGCTTCTCGACCCCGTTAACAAAATTAAGGCGCTTGTTGAAAGCCTGGAAACTAAGTAATAGGAGATAAAGACTTATGCAGTGTGTATTACTGGCGGCAGGATATGCCACAAGATTATATCCGCTTACGGAGAATATGCCTAAGGCTCTTTTGAAGCTTGGCGATAAAACCATACTTGAGATGGTTACTGATAAGATTGACGAAGTAAGCGATGTCGATACTATTTATATAGTTACAAACGAAAAGTTCTACGCGCAGTTTGAAGAATGGAGCCATAGCTATAGCGGTCCTAAAAAGATAAAAGTCCTTAATGACCACACGACGAATAATGATAACAGACTTGGCGCTATAGGCGATTTAAAATATGTCATTGATTCAGAGAATATCGATGATGAAATCCTTGTTATGGCAAGCGATAATATTTTCGGCTTCCCTCTTACGGATTTCACAGATATGTATAAGATAAAAAACAAGGATATGATTTGTGCTCATACTATAGAAAACAAAAAGGATTTACATTCTATGGGAGTGGTTGAGCTTGGGGATGACGACAAGGTTATAGGCTTTGAGGAAAAACCCGAAAATCCAAAATCAGATTTAGGTGTTCCGCCGTTCTATCTGTATAAAAAGGAAACAGTGCCTCTTATAACGACGTATTTAGAGGAAGGCAATAATCCTGACGCTCCCGGGCATTTCATTCCGTGGCTTATTGGAAGAAAAGACGTATATGCTTATGTGTTTGATGCGGTTCGCATAGATATAGGAACTCCCGAAAGCTATTACGAAGCTCAGGACAGACTTCAAAAAGGAATATTATTTTCAAAATAATTATAAAAAGAGCAGGTTTCATAGCCTGCTCTTTGAATATATTTACGGAACGATATGCCACTTTGCATTCGGATTTATTGAGCTTTCTCCCGTAACTTCATCTGTTATAAAAGCATTATATCCGTGAATATTGACAGCTTTGCGTCAAAAAAAACATTTATAGTTTCTTTATGGCTTTTTAGATTTTCACTTTCAAAGATAATCCTATCACTCAATGTAGTTGTAGCTATCAATTCCGAACATTGATAAAAGTCTGCTGTTATCACCGTCTGAATAATCATAATACACACCATTAGACTTATACACCGCGCAGCTGTCACTTGCAATCGATACCATGCCTATTATGCCGTCAGTTCTTGTCATTTTTAAGACAGCCTTAAACGGACAACCCGTACCAAACTTGATTTCCTCCGCGTTTGAAAGCATTTTTTCTATTTCGCCCAAATTGCTTTTGTCTAAAAGCGAATAAGCTTTTTTACCTACAATCAATTGAGCATCGGATAAGTCATATATATCTTGCGGACTGAAAAGGATCCACTGTGCCTGTAAAGTTTCGTAGCGTTTTTCAATTTCAATAAAAATCCGTTTTACTGTTTCTCCCATTCCTTGCGTTTCTAAATCAAGGCTTGCTATAAGGTTATCGCCGCTGTCAAAGATAAACAAATAAGGATGCGAGAATTGGTCTGCTGTGCGCGTAACATCGTACATCACAACATTAAGCTTTTTGTTCTCATATTGCTCGCGCGAAACTCCCATTGCGCGCATAAAATCATCGATGCGGAAATCATACGGATTGTAGCCTGCATAGGGAAGCTTTTCCCAACCCATTGATGATATCATTTTTTCAAATTCTCTGCTGTGATAATACTCCCTGTCTATTTCAATATCCCAGCTGCCACTGCTTACGATTATTTCTGCTCCTTCCGGAAGTGCAGCATGGATTGCATCTTGCCGAATTTTAGCTTTATTATCAAAAATATAATTATCCCATACGGTTTCTCCTAATCTGTACAGACATAGCTTCATATCTCCGATAGAAGAACTTTCACAAGTCAGATACCATACATTATCGTTTTCAACCGCGCACCTGACACTCGTCCAGCCCTTTGAGTCGGGAACGGTTGTGTATGTTTCAGAAAGAGAGGAAAACGGATTACTCAATTCAGTTTTATTCGTTTCCTTTGCGCTGCCGTTTTCAAGATTTATAATATAATTCTTAAAGTCCTTAATATCGTCATTTGAACCGTAATTAACTAACAGTGCTTCTTTGCCGTCGGTGGACACAATTATATGCGCTCCGTAATCTCCCTGCTGAAAGTGGGCGCAGTCGAGGTTGTTTAAGTCAAAGCATTTTTCCATATTTGCAGTTTTATGATTATAAACGAAAACTGCATTGCCATAATGAAAAATAATTTGTTCGCTGTCGGCATAATCAATATCCGCCATTATAGAGCCGACCATTTTTTCGCAAAATACATTTAACGCCTCATCTGACATTTTCAAATTGTCATATGAAATATCATAGCCATCACTCTTTGGATTGGATGCACACGCGACTATTGCGGCAACACACAGTATAGTCGAAATTACACTTACATAGATTTTAGGCTTTTTATATTTCAAAATATTCTTTATTCTGCCCCTAATCCCTGTTTCGACAAACGCGAGAGGACAAGGCGCGGGAGGTCGCTTACCAGCGGCAAAGGACAGCAAAGAAGTTGAGTATTCTTTTGACATAGCTTTACCGCTTGACAGCACCTTTTCATCACAGCTCATTTCCATATCATAGCTCATAAGCATAAATGCAATCCAACAAAGCGGATTAAACCAATGTATCACTAAAATCAAAAATGCTATCGGCTTTATAATGTAGTCGCGTCTTTTTATGTGATATCGCTCGTGAGCAAGAACATATCTCATTTCATTTTCAGCAATGCCGAACGGAATGTATATTTTCGGATTTATCAATCCAAATACAAACGGAGAGTTGATTTTGTCCGATTGGTAAACATTTTTCTTATAAATTACAGCATTTCTTAGTTTTATGTGAAGTATTATGTAAGATATGATACTGTAAAGCAATAGTGCGGCAATTCCCGCAAGCCATATCACAGCAGCGATAAATATAATAATCTGCATTGGATTTACACTTGCAGCAACATTAGAGGGTGCAGGAAGCGAACTGTTTACAATTCCGTCCATATAATTCAATCCCGTTGAAATTTGAGGGGACGGCATCAATCCGATATTTTGCGGTATATGTTCAAGTGATGCACCGCTGTTCGCGGGCATATTAAAAAACTTCAGATTAAATATACTGAATATATTTCTGAAAGACATAGGACAACAAAGTCTGAACGCGCATACCGACCATATCAAATACGAATATTTCTTAGGTAACTTTTTAAGAAAAAGCCGTAAGATCATTACCGCAAGAATAATATAGCTGCCGGTAATGCTCATATTAAGAATTTGTAAAAATATCGCTTCCATTTCAATCCTCCCTATACGAATCAATTAGTTTCTTCAACCTGTCAGCTTCCTTTTGCGATATTTTTTTCCTGCCCAGAAACGCAGTTAAAAAACACGGCAGAGAACCGGAAAAAGTATTTTCTATAAATTTCTCGCTTCTATATGTTTGAAGTTCCTCTTGAGAAATCAATGAGCTTACCTGTGAGTCTATGTTTTGCAGTAATCCTTTTTCTGAAAGTTTTTTCAATGTACTGTATGTAGTTGACTTTTTCCATCCAAGTTTATCCATACATAACTCTACTAAAGCTCTTGAAGTCAACGGTTCATTTTCCCAAATGATACTCATAAAACGATACTCAATTTCTCCGATTTTTAAATCCTTCATTACTTCACCTCCAGCCCTGGTCGATTGCTACCGACCAAGTATAGTCTATCACAACCGACCAAAATTGTCAATATTTTTTTACTAATCATATTCATTATATTTGCATTCATAGTCAACTGCTTTCTACTGCATTTACTCACGTTGTATTTGTTTAATAAGCAATTTTGCTTCTTTTATAAAAAGAAGATAGGCAATAGCCTGTAATGCTAAAAGCTATCGGGGATAGGTTTCAGCACAAATTCCGACAGCGTATTAAAAATACCGCTATGTATTGGATATTATGAATCTTATCATTTACATTGCATCTCTTCATAAATTATTAACAAATTATTCATTGACAAATCAGAAAAAATGAGTATAATGAAATTAAAGGTCAAAGAAAGTCAAAGTCAAAGAGGTGATTAGGATGGGTATAACCGATAAGATAGAAGCATTTATAAACGAGCTTCTAAAAAACGAGACAGACGACTGGCTTGAAATTAAGCGTAATGAACTCGCTTCAGTGTTCGGCTGTGTTCCCTCTCAGATAAATTACGTTATCCAGACGCGTTTTAATCCTGAACACGGATACATTGTTGAATCAAGACGCGGCGGAGGCGGATATCTGAAGATTAAAAGAATAAAATTTACAGAGGGACTTATACATGAAACTATACGGCTTACAGGCTACAGTCTTGATGAGAAAACCGCAAAAGCGCACATTATAAATTTAATAAGACAAAACGCGCTTGACGAAAAAACAGCTGCTATAATTCTGAGCGCCGTATCTGATACGGTGCTTGACATAGAACAGCCCATAAGGGATAAAATAAGAGCGGACATATTCAAAAATATGCTTACCGCAGTGGAAAATTATTAATGGAAAGCTGATAAAACAGATAGGAGGTAAAGAAAAATGTACGATTTATTTTCAGATTTTTTTGACGGGTTTGATATTTTCATGCAGCCCGTAACAGTTAAGGAGGAAAAGAAGTGTCCTGTTTGCGGACATACTTATTCGGATTTCAGACGCACCGGTAAAATCGGTT
The DNA here is from genome assembly GCA_022509025.1 of Oscillospiraceae bacterium. Lineage (GTDB taxonomy): Bacteria > Bacillota > Clostridia > UBA1381 > UBA1381 > Hominilimicola. The sequence continues at coordinate 4,877 of JAFLUB010000017.1, forward strand.
GTTCTGAGTGTTATAACGTGTTCCGTCCACAGATTGCCGCAACCTTAAGACAGGTTCAGCCGTCTGTAACGCATACCGGAAAGATACCGTCAAAGTCAGGAAGTGAATTAAGGCTAAAAAGGGAATATGAAAGTCTTAAACAAAAGCTTGCAGCGGCGGTAAAGGAAGAGGATTATGAAACGGCAGCCAAGCTGCATAAGCAGATACGTGAAATAGAAAACGAGGTGAAAAAGTCATGATATGGTATAAAGACAATAATTGCGATATAGTTGTTTCAACAAGAATACGACTTGCGAGAAATCTCGATAAAACTCCTTTCCCCAACGCTTTAAAGGATACAAAGGAGATAACAGCAAAAATCAAAGACGCGGTTCTTGGCAGTAATTCCACACTCAGTCAGAATTTTGACTTTATCAACTTAGACACTATGTCTGTAATAGAGAAACAGGCGCTTGCCGAGGAGCATCTCATAAGCCCGCTCATGTGCGGCGGAAACGGCAAATCCGTTCTGATAAGCAAGGATAAAAATATGAGTATTATGCTTATGGAGGAGGATCATATACGCTTACAGATTATAAAGAAAGGCAATGCGCTTGATGAAGCGTATTCACTCGCAAGCAAGGTAGACGATGTTCTTGAGGAAAACCTGACTTACGCGTTTGACGCTGATTTCGGATACCTCACCGCCTGCCCCACAAACACAGGCACAGGCATGAGAGCATCCGTAATGCTCCACCTCCCTGCCCTTACCATGACTGATAATATTTCAAAAATAATTTCATCAGCCGGCAATTTAGGTATCGAGGTACGAGGACTTTACGGCGAGGGAACCAAGGCTTACGGCGCGCTTTATCAGATTTCAAACCGTGCCACTCTCGGAATTTCAGAGGAACAGACTATAGAAAGACTTAAAAATATAGTCAATCAAATGACCGAAATGGAGCAAAAGGCGCGAAAAGCGCTTACGGACAGCAGCATTGACGCGCTCACCGATAAAGTATACCGCTCCTACGGTACTCTAAAATATGCAAGAAGTATGTCGTCAACCGAAGCAAAATCATTGCTTTCCGATGTAATTCTCGGTCAGAATACGGGTATACTTCCAAAAGAAGGCACAATCACGCCGCTTGAATGTATAGTTATGACAGAACCGGCGCTTTTATGCGAAGGAAAGGATTTATCAAGTGCAGAGCGTGACAAGAAAAGAGCGGAATTAATAAGAAATAATATATAAGGAGCTGATTAACGCCTTATCTGCCCACGATAGGGACGTTAAAATTTTCATTACTGTTTGTGGGCAGAAAGGCTATGGTGATTGATATGTTATTTTCAAATTTTACCGAAAAAGCAAGAATTTCCATCAGCGAGGCACATGACGCAGCCGCAGAGATGGGACATAACTACATCGGCAGCGAGCACCTGCTTCTCGGACTTATCCGCGAAGGCAGCGGAGTAGCCGCAAAAGCTCTTGAAAAAGGCGGATTGACTGCCGAAAAAGTTACAGAAAAAATAAATGAGTATATCGGCACAGGCAATCCGCTGCCTCAGGACACCGAGCTTCCGCTTACACCACGCTCAAAGCGTCTTTTAGAAATAAGTGCGCTGGAAGCGCGCCGCCTTAACCACAAATATATCGGCACGGAGCATATCTTAATGGCGATAATCCGTGACGGAGACGGCGTAGCGGCAAAAATACTGGAATCATCGGGAATAAACCTGCCCGCTTTCTATACGGAAACTGTTCGTTCTATAGAAGGCGATGTCGAGATTGACTCACAGCACGGAGAATATACAGCTAATCCCAACTCCCCCACTCCGACTCTCGACCAGTTCGGACGCGATTTCACTGCAATCGCCAAAGAGGGTAACTTTGACCCGGTAATCGGGCGCTCCAATGAAATTGAGCGCGTCACTCAGATACTTTCAAGACGTACAAAAAACAATCCATGCCTTATCGGTGAACCGGGCGTCGGTAAAACAGCGGTAATTGAGGGATTGGCGCAGAGAATCGCGTCAGGAGATGTGCCGGAGCCGCTTAAAACAAAAAGACTTGTTTCCGTAGACCTTTCAAGCATGGTCGCTGGAGCAAAGTACCGCGGCGAGTTTGAGGAGCGTCTTAAAAAGGCTATAAAAGAAGTCCTTGAAGCGAAGAATGTTATACTGTTCATAGATGAGTTTCATACTATTGTCGGTGCAGGCAGCGCGGAGGGCAGCATGGACGCGTCAAATATCCTGAAGCCATTTCTGGCAAGAGGTGAATTGCAGCTTATCGGCGCGACTACGCTTAAAGAGTATAAAAAATATATTGAAAAGGACGCTGCTCTTGAAAGACGCTTCCAGCCTGTGACAGTCGGTGAACCGACAGTAGGGGAAACGATTGAAATATTAAAGGGTATACGCGACAAGTACGAAGCGCATCACAAGGTTACGATTACGGACAACGCGCTTACTGCAGCGGCGAAAATGTCGTCAAGATACATCACTGACCGCTTCCTGCCTGATAAGGCAATCGACCTTATAGACGAGGCGGCTTCAAAGAAGCGTCTCGGCTCACAGACAGAACCTGAGGATTTAAAAGAGAAGGAAAAGAGACTTGAAAAACTCATTTCCGAAAAACAGGAAGCAATAACTGCTCAGGAATTTGAAAAGGCGGCAAAGATACGCGACGAAGAAATAACTCTGAAGGAAGAGGTTGATAAGCTGAAATCAGACTGGAAAGGCACAGGCTCATCATCAGCGCTTGTTATTGACGAAGACGATATAGCCGAAATCCTTGCGGACTGGACGCACATTCCTGCCTCGAAACTGAAAGAGGAGGAAATGGAAAAGCTTAAAAATCTCGAGAGCATTCTCCACGCGAGAGTTATCGGACAGAATGAGGCAGTCACAGCCGTTGCAAAGGCAATAAAGCGCGGCAGAGCCGGACTTAAGGATCCGAAGCGTCCTATAGGTTCGTTCCTATTCCTCGGTCCTACGGGCGTGGGTAAGACGGAGCTTTCAAAGACACTCGCGGAGGCTATGTTCGGAAGTGAAAATTCACTGATACGCGTTGATATGTCTGAGTACATGGAAAAGCATGCCGTATCGAAATTCATAGGCTCGCCTCCGGGATATGTAGGCTTTGAGGATGGCGGACAGCTCACCGAAAAAATACGAAAAAATCCGTATTCCGTGATACTGTTCGACGAGATTGAAAAAGCGCATCCCGATGTGTTCAACATCATGCTGCAAATTCTTGACGACGGTATTCTTACCGACGCTCAGGGCAGAAAAGTTGATTTTAAAAATACGGTTATTATAATGACCTCAAATCTCGGCGCGAAAGAGATAACAGGCAATATTTCGTCTAAGCTCGGCTTCACAAGCGGCGCGGATAACAAAGACCTTTCAGAGCATGAGAGAATTAAAAATAAGGTTATGGACGAGGTTAAACGCGTCTTTAAGCCGGAATTTTTAAACAGAATTGATGATATTATCGTGTTTGACAGACTGAGCGAGGAAAATATAAAGGATATTGCAAGGCTTATGCTTAAATCTCTTGAGGAACGTCTTAATGCTAACGATATCACAGTCACGTTCACAGACGCCGCTGTGGAGAAAATCGCAAAATCAGGCTTTGACCCGACCTATGGCGCAAGACCATTAAGACGCGCTATCCAGAATGAGATAGAGGATATGCTTTCGGAAAAGATTATAGACGGGGAAATCAAAAAAGGCGACAGCATCGCAATTGACGCAGAAGAAAACGGATTTAGTGTCAGATAAAAAAACCTTGACGCAAATTAACGTCTGTGATAATATTTTATTATTCTGATAAGGAGCTTTGATAACATTGAGACAAAGGATTTTATATATACTGAAAAACACAGACGGATATGTTTCCGGCGAGGAAATGAGCCGCAAGCTCAGCATTTCGCGCGCGGCTGTCTGGAAGCACATCAAAAAACTGAAAAACGAAGGATACGGAATAGAATCGGTTACAAACAGAGGCTACCGTCTTTCCTTTGCTCCTGACATAATCACGGAAAGTGAAATCAAAAACGGACTTAATACGGAATTTATCGGCAGGACAATATTTCTATACGATGAAACTGACACCACCAACAACCGCGCAAAGGAAAACAGTGACGCGCCGGACGGCAGCGTATTCATTGCCGAAACGCAGACAGGCGGCAAGGGCAGCCGCGGCAGAGGCTGGGTAAGTCCGCGCGGAAGCGGAATATGGCACACAATCCTTTTAAAGCCCGACATCTCCCCTCTCGAGGTTTCACAAATAACGCTTGCGGCGGGGCTTAGCGTATGCAAGGCTATCGGACTTGACGCTAAAATAAAATGGCCTAACGATATCGTTATCGGGTCAAAAAAGGTATGTGGAATACTTACTGAAATGTCCGCTGAGATGGACAGCGTAAATTACGTTGTATGCGGAATAGGTATCAATGTAAATATCGAGAGCTTTGATGATGAAATATCACACAGAGCGACTTCAATGTATATTGAAAGCGGTCAAAAATACTGCCGCAATGAGATAATCTCAAAGCTTCTGAACGAATTTGAGTATTATTATAAGCTTTTTCTCAAAAACGGACTTTCCGCCCTGCTTGATGAATACAAAAAGAACTGCGTCACTCTCGGACGCGAGGTAAGCGTTATATTCAGAAAAGAAACCGTAACAGGAACGGCGGTTGACGTTGACGAAACAGGAGCGCTTGTTGTGGAAACGGGAAACGGCGTTATACGCGTTAATTCGGGCGAAGTGAGCGTAAGGGGGCTTTACGGATACGTGTAAATATGAATAGTTTGTAAATTATTAGCACTCAACACGATTGAGTGCTAATTTTATATTGACAAATCTTTCATGGAGTATTATTATATTATTAATGCAAATTCAGCAAACATACAAAGGAGTGAAAAGAAATGGCAAAAGGTAATATTTCGGTTGACAGCGAAAATCTTTTCCCAATAATTAAGAAGTGGCTTTATTCAGACAAGGATATATTCCTTAGAGAGCTTGTTTCAAACGGCTGCGATGCGATAACGAAGCTAAAAAAACTCGCAAGCATAGGAGACGCGGATATTGACGCGGACGAGAATTTCAAGGTAACAGTGTCAATATTCAAGGATGCTAAAAAGCTTGTTATAAGCGATAACGGTATAGGAATGACGGCTGAGGAAATCGATAAATATATAAACCAGATTGCATTTTCCGGCGCAAGTGACTTCCTTGAAAAATACAAGGAGGAGGACGATAAAGGCGCGCAGATTATCGGACATTTCGGTCTTGGTTTCTACAGCGCGTTCATGGTTGCAGACAGCGTTGAAATAGATTCGCTGTCATACCAGCCCGATGCAAAGGCGGCAAAATGGATATGCGACGGCAGCATGGAATTTGAAATGGTTGACGGAGACAGAACAGAGCGCGGCACAACCATTACTCTGAACATTGCCGAGGACAGTGAGGATTTCCTTAACGAGAGTACAATTCGTTCCGTACTGCATAAATACTGCTCATTTTTACCGATTGAGGTTTATATTGAAACTCCCGAAAAAGAGGAAGAAAATAAGGAAGGCGAAGAAAAGGAAGAGGCAAAGCCAATTAACAACACTAATCCGCTGTGGATGAAAAAGCCTTCAGAATGCACAGACGAGGACTATAAGGAATTTTACCGCAATGTGTTTATGGACTTCAATGAGCCGTTATTCTATATCCACCTGAATGTGGATTATCCGTTCAACCTTAAAGGCATCCTCTATTTCCCGAAAATCAATCATGAATTTTCAGGTCAGGAGGGCGAAATAAAGCTCTATAACAATCAGGTATTCGTTGCGGACAATGTTAAAGAGGTTATTCCTGAGTTCCTTATGCTTCTGAAAGGCGTTATTGACTGCCCCGACCTGCCTCTTAACGTATCAAGAAGCTTTCTGCAAAACGATGGTTACGTGAAAAAGATTTCAAACCATATTACAAAAAAGGTTGCAGATAAGCTTACCGGTCTTTATACGAACGAGAGAGAAAACTATGAAAAATACTGGGACGATATAAATATATTCATCAAATACGGCTGTCTGCGTGATGAGAAGTTCTATGATAAAGTAAAGGACGTTATTATCTACAAGGACCTTGACGATAAATATGTAACACTCGACGAGTATTTGGGTGATAAAGAAGAAAAGGATGTTTATTACGTTTCCGACCCTGTTACGCAGTCACAGTACATTAATATGTTCAAAAAGCAGGGACTTAACGCGCTCATTCTGCCAAGCATGATGGATACACACTTTATTTCATTTATAGAAATGAAGCAGTCTGATGTCAGGTTCAAGAGAATTGACTCTGCTATAAACGATGTATCGGATGATACGGAGAAAACCGACGAGGCAAAAGCTGAGGATGAAAAGCTTATAGAGAAATTCAAAAATCAGATTGGCGATGACAGCCTTAAGATTGAGGTACAATCTCTCAAAGACGAGTCCATACCGGCTGTAATACTTCTTAATGAGCAGTCCAGACGTATGCAGGAAATGTATCGCGCATACGGACAGCAGATGGCAGGCATGGCGGATATGTTCAAGGACGAGTTCACGCTTGTTCTTAACTCCGTAAATCCGCTTATCAAAAAGGTTGACACGCTTGACGATGAAAGCGCGGCGATGGTAATAGAGCATATCTATGACCTTGCAAAGATAAGCCATGCTCCTCTTGACGCTGAGCATATGACAAGATTTATTGAACGTTCAAATAAGATTCTGGAAAAACTATTCTAATTAAAAAATGGACTGATTGAATTTAGATGCAGAACGGACAAAACTCACCCGACGGCGTACGTTGGTACTCCGAGTGGTGAGTTTTGTTCGTAGTTTAAAGACCTTCCATAAACTCAATTTTTGTTTTATGATTATAATGCTTAGCACACACTACGCGCTTGCAGTTATGATTATGATGTATATGCCTTTAAACGTTCTGCGCTAAATTGGGCAGCCCCATCTTATGCGGTATTCTTGTTTACATCTACCCTGTTTCGTCTGCCGCCCATCAGAAAGGTTTCAATATTCTTAAAGATTTCATCCATACAGCGGCGGCGCGCCTCATAAGCGCCCCATGCCATATGCGGTGTGAAAATCACATTCTTTTTATCGAGTATTCTGTTATACGGACTTTCTGATGTCATCGGTTCTTCTGAATAAACGTCTATTCCCAGTCCGCCTATCTTTCCGCTTTCAAAAGCGGAAACTAGCGCCTCCTCGTCCGCAACCGCGCCTCGCGAAACATTTATGAATATCACGCCGTCCTTCATCATATCAATATGCTTTTTATCAATCATTCCCTTTGTTTCGGAACTGAGCGGAACATGGACTGAGATTATATCGGACTTTTCGCAAAGCTCCTCAAAACTTACGCAGTCAATGCCCTCCTGTTTTCTACGATGCGGCTTTACTATTACCTTACAGCCGAGGATATTGGCTATGCGCGCCACACGCGAGCCTATATTGCCAAGACCAACAATTCCCCATGTTTTACCGGTCATTTCATGGAAATAAGGCTTCAGATGGTTCTGCACACCGCCTGCCGTATATCTTCCGCTTTTAACATACGCGTCAAACTCAGAAAGATGTGTCATAAGCGATAACGCCATTGACGCTGTAAGCTGCGCGACTGAATCAGTTGAATAACCTTTGACATTACACACTCCTATTTCACGTCTCCAGCAGTAATTTACGTCTATATTATCATATCCTGTTGCAGTAACACATATGAGCTTTAATTTTTTTGCATTCTCAAGGTTGCTTGCATTGAGTTTTATTTTATTCAGAATTATAACCTCAGCGTCCTTTATTCTTTCCTCCAGCTGCATAGGAGATGTTGTCTGATATACAGCCACCTCACCGAACTTTTCAAACTGTGAAAATTCAATATCGTCGCCGAGCGTTTTCGCGTCAAGGATTACTATTTTCATTATTTTTCCTCCACACATACAAGCGAATTCATTTTTTCCCATATATCAGGGTACTTTTTCCTGAGATTTATCGGAGCAAAATCGTGTCCGATAAAGCCGTGACCCGTTTTGCCTGTAGTCATAAGCTTCATTTCGGGCAGTTTATACACCTCATATTCAAATTCGCACCGCGCTACACTAAGCTTAACAAGTTTGCATTTTATAAGCGCCTCATCCTCATATTTAAGACCGTAATAATACTTTGCGCCTGTTTCAGTAAGCGGAAGAAGTATACCCATTCTTTCCATTTCACTGTAGGTCATACCTATCTTCTTTATGAAGTCTGTACGCGCCTGTTCAAACCACGGGTAATATCTTGAATGATGCACTATTCCCATCATATCCGTTTCAGCATAGCGCACGGTTAAGTAGGTTTCACTTATATAAGACATAATATTTATCTTCTTTCTTTAAATTATTACGCATTATCAAGGCTGAAAGAAAATTGTTCAGATTGCCGCTTTGCAGCTATGTTCATCACTTTTGCTACGCAAAATCCGGCTACGCCGTCCGCCCATCTTGGCGGTGATAGGCGCTGTATGTTTATACCGCCCCGAGCAAAAAGTGGTGAGCCGGGAAATTTTACTCAGCCGGCTTATAGTAAATTCTCCGTTCCTGAATATACCAGTCCATGGCCGCCATCTATTGTAATGGTAGTGCCGCTCTTTAATATCTTTGTAGCGTTTGCCGCCTCGGTGATAACAGGAATATCAAGAGCCATTGCGAGAACCACAGCATTTGAGGACTCGCCCTTTTCCTCTGATACAATACCCGACGCTTTCTTAAGTAACGGAATCATATCCATTGTTACCTCATTGGTTACGAGTATATCACCCTCGTTAAATGTCTTTGTGAGCATAGCAGCATCTGTGGCAACGCATACGTTAGCCGTTTTATGCAGCTTTGTCATACCCTTACCGCTTACTAATATATGACCGACAAGGTGAACCTTCATAATATTTGTCGTACCTGAAATACCCATCGGCGCACCGCCGGTGATAACAACAAGGTCTCCGTCTTTTACAAGACCTGTTGTCTGCGCGCACTCAACAGCGTGATCGAAAAGCTCGTCAGTATTGCTTCTTGCCTCACTCATGATAGGTATAATACCCCATGACAGATTAAGCTGACGTCTTGCCTTTACGCTCAGAGTAGGAGCGATAATAGGACATGCCGGACGGAAACGTGACAGCTGCAGGGCTGTTCCTCCGGAATATGTAAGCGCGATTACAGCCGCCGCGCGTAAATCATGCGCGGTTGTACATGTAGCGTGGCTTATCGCGTTTGAAACGTCCATACGCGAGTCGAATTCAAGATTATCAAGACGCTTGACGTAGTTTATTTCCCTCTCTGTTCTCTCAGCTATCGTAGCCATTGTCTTAACTGTCTCAACAGGGTACTTGCCTATTGCCGTCTCGCCGGAAAGCATGATTGCGCTTGTTCCGTCATAGATGGCGTTAGCAACGTCGGTTGTCTCCGCTCTTGTCGGACGCGGGTTTCTTATCATTGAATCAAGCATCTGCGTAGCCGTGATAACAACCTTACCGGCTCTGTATGTCTGCTTTATAAGCTGTTTCTGGATTACGGGAAGATCCTGCATATCTATCTCTACACCCATGTCACCGCGGGCAACCATTATACCGTTTGACGCGCGTAAAATTGAGTCAATATTTTCAACGCCTTCCGCGTTCTCTATCTTCGCTATTATATTTATATCCGCGCCGCCGTTCTTTTCAAGAAGATGTCTCACCTCAAGTACGTCATTAGCGGTACGCACAAATGACGCAGCGATAAAATCAACGTCCTGCTCAATACCAAACAGGATATCGTCAATATCCTTCTGACTCATATACGGCATAGACAGCGATACGTTCGGAACGTTTACACCCTTTTTATTAGAAATGACTCCGCCGTTTTTAACCTCACAGACAATCTTTGTGCTTTTTATGCTTACCGCTTCCATTTCAATAAGACCGTCGTCAATAAGTATTCTCGTTCCCTTTTTAACATCCTTCGGCAAATCAGGATATGTAATCGAAACCTGTGTTTCGTCACCTTCAACGTCCTCGGTGCATAGCGTAAACTTCTGTCCCTCAACGAGTGTAACTTTACCGTCCTTGAAGTCCTTTATTCTTATCTCCGGTCCTTTCGTGTCAAGCAGGATTGCGACAGGCATATCAAGCTCCTCGCGCACCTTCTTGATTTTGTCCATTTTCTCCTTTGCTTCCTCATGAGTTCCGTGCGAGAAGTTGATACGGGCAACGTCCATACCGGCAATCATTAAATCGCGTAAAACTTCCTCACTTTCCGTAGCGGGACCCATTGTGCAGATGATTTTTGTTTTTCTCATATTTACCCTCCGTTCTATTACTTTTTTATATTGTAACGCGGAAAAGAAGCAAGCAGATTGCCATTTTGAGGAACGCCGACGTATGTTTATACTTCAGGTTCCGAACAAAGGGTAAGCTGCGACGCTTATCTTTCGCGTTTTCATTTGAACAATAAAAGGCGGAGTTATCCACATCCGCCTTTTGTATATTATACAGATAATTTTCTTGCCAAATCAACAAGCTGCTGCGGAAGTGTTTTGGTCATATTAAGTCCCTCTTCAATATCAACATCCGTAATGATATGGTCTCTCATGCACACAATTCTGTTCTGCTTACCCTGAAGCAGAAGCTCAACTGCCATGCCGCCCATCTCACTTGCCACAACTCTGTCACGTACAGTCGGGCTTCCGCCTCTCTGAACGTGTCCGAGAATAGTTGCTCTTGACTCTATACCTGTTTTTTCCTCAATTTCCTTAGCCATTTCAATGACTCCGCCGATACCTTCGGCAACAATAATAATAGAATGCTTTCTTCCTCTTGATTTACTTTCAAGAATGGGACGAAGTATATCCTCATCAAAGCTCCACTTATGCTCAGGCACAAGAACAACCTCAGCGCCGCATGCGATACCTGCCTGAATAGCAATATATCCTGCCGCGCGGCCCATAACCTCAATAATTGAGCAACGCTCATGGCTCTGAGCTGTGTCTCTTATTTTATCCACAGCATCCTTAACGGTATTAAGACAAGTATCATACCCCACTGTATATTCGCTACAGCTTATGTCGTTATCTATAGTTCCAGGCATTGCTATTGTAGGAAGTCCGGCCTGGCAGAGAGCTCTTGCGCCTCTGAATGAACCGTCGCCTCCGATAACTATAAGTCCGTCAAGACCGAATACTCTCGCTATCTGAACAGCTTTCTGTACACCTGCCTCCTCCTTGAATTCAAGGCAGCGCGCAGTCTGAAGAATTGTTCCTCCTCTCTGCAAAATCTCAGAAACGCTTCTTGCGTTCATTTCAACAAGATCACCGTTTATAAGACCGTTATATCCACGTCTTACTCCGAACACCTTTAATCCGTAGTAAGATCCTACTCTGACAACGGCACGGATTGCCGCATTCATGCCCGGCGCATCTCCGCCGCTCGTAAGAACGCCTATTGTGCGTACATTCTTATTGTCCATAACTATTAACCCTCCCACAAAATCTAAAACAAGTCACTTTCAATAATTAAGTCCTGCGCTGCCTGCAACTCGGTACCCGGCACGAGAACTTCATAACAGCTCTCTTCACCACCATCGTTAGCCGCGCGTCTCAATTTTGAAATAACCCCGTTATTCAAAAGTACATCAACCAGTTTTTCTGATGTTTCAATCGATTGTGATACATAAACTACAGTCCACATATACTAATCTCCAATCTACTTTTCTTGAACCGCATAATTTTAACGGAACTATTATCTCTCGTCTGAAAGAATCTTACCATGTTTAGTATATATTTCCGCCGCTCCGTTTATCTTAACCGCAGATGTAACCTCGGTAAATTGTGCGATATACACCTCACCTTTATCAAGCTTCTCCGTATGGTGAAACTTCGTGTCTCTTCCTCTTGTAAGACCTATAATATTAACGCCGTTTTCAAGCGCTTTGATAACAATATAATCGTCCATACTTTCTATACCTCATCTCGTCCTAAAATAAATTACATCTTATTATATAATATAGCATTTTCAAAGATTTTTCAAGAGTAAATACAGTAAAAAATATCGTGCTGCTTTTGTATGTTTTGTTTATTTTTACTATTTCACTTTGACATTATCTTCTCCGAATATACTTTTTATATCATTAATCGCGCCCTCGGTACCGTTAAACCACAGTCTGCGCGGTACACCTGCCATTTTTCTTGTATCAGTGAAGAAAAGCCTTACCTCCATATCCCCATGGTAAGGAGCGAGAGCTTCCTCAATCTTCTTTAAATTTTCCTCGTTCCGTGTTTCAAGCTGAATATAAAGTCTTTTTGGCTCTTTTTTATTTATAAGCGCCTCATCAAGAGGCAGCACAGACTGCATCAGAAGTTTCGGTTCTTCGTCCTCGCGTATTGAAAGTCTGCATGAAACAGCGACCATATTGTCCTCCTGCAGGAGGAATGAGTACTCGCTTAATACCTTCGGAAATACCAGACATTCAACACTTCCGTATACGTCCTCAAGATTCAGGAACGCCATCTGCGCATTGGCGCGTGTAGTTTTATTCTTCCTCGACGCTATCGCGGCGCATATGACTATCATATCGCCGTCCTTAATACCGCCTTCTACGGCGTGATAGTTACCATCATCGTCACGATGTACGCTTGTCAGAACATCGCTTATATTATACTTTGTAAGTTTCTTTATTTTATCCGTGTATTCCTCCATCGGATGACCGGAGAAATACATTCCTGTAGACTGCTTTTCCATTTTCAGCAGAACCTTTTTGTCAAGTTCCTGAATATCAGGAAACTCCATTTCCGTATGTTCGTCCATAGAATCAAACAGAGACAGCTGCCCTGCCACGTTATCGCGCGCTTCTCTCGCCGCGCCGTCAATGGCGCGCTCATATACGGCAAGAAGCTGAGAACGTTTTATCCCCATAGAATCGAACGCTCCGCAGGATATAAGCCCTTCCAGCGCGCGCTTATTCATGTCCCGCCCTGTCATACGATCAATAAAATCCGAAAATGATTTAAATTCACCGTTATTATTGCGTTCATTGACAAGATTTATTATCATTGCGCGCCCTACATTTTTTACCGCGGATAAGCCGAAGCGTATACTTCCGTTTTCGACTGTAAATGTATCCTCGCTTCTGTTAACATCGGGCGGCAGACGATTAATTCCCATCTCTTTGCAGTTCGCAATATAATGATTTATTTTGTCAAGGTCGTCAACACTTGAAATCAGTGATGCCATATATTCAACAGGATAAAATGTCTTTAAATATGCCGTCTGATATGCCACAACCGCATATGCCGCCGCATGGGATTTATTAAAGCCGTAATTCGCAAAATCACTTATTTCATCAAAAATAGCAATTGCTGTCGCCTCGCTGATACCGTTTTTGATACATCCGGGTATCTCGCCGTCATCACTGCCGTAAATAAAATTCTTACGCTCAATTTCCATCTGATCGGCCTTTTTCTTGCTTATCGTACGGCGCATCAAATCCGCCTTGCCGAGTGAGTACCCTGCAAGCGTGCGCACAATTTCAAGCACCTGTTCCTGATACACCATACAGCCGTAGGTGGTATTAAGAATCCCCTCTAAAAGCGGATGCTTATATGTTACCTTTTCCGGGTTATTCTTGTTGTGTATATATCTCGGTATCTGCTCCATCGGTCCCGGACGATACAAAGAAATTCCCGCTATTATGTCCTCGAAGCTTGCCGGACGCATTTCCTGCATGAACGACTGCATTCCCGCGCTTTCAAGCTGGAATACTCCGTCTGTATTTCCCGAAGAAATAAGCTCGTAAACCTCCCGGCAGTCATAGTCTATACTATCGATATCGAGATCTATCCCCTTTGTCTTTTTGATTATTTTAACAGCGTTTTCTATTACGGTGAGGTTACGAAGTCCTAAAAAGTCCATTTTAAGAAGCCCGAGACTCTCCACCGTATCCTTTGTGAACTGTGTTGTTATAAAGTTTTCAGTATTAAGCTGGAGCGGTACGTAATTCACTATAGGTTCACTTGTTATAACCACCCCTGCGGCATGCGTGGACGAATGACGCGGAAGTCCTTCAAGCGCCATTGATGTATCCAGGAGTTCCTTTATCTTAGGGTCATTGTCATACAAAGCGCGAAGCTCATTGCTTATATCAAGCGCCTTCTGAATCGTCATTTTCAAATCAAACGGTACAAGCTTTGCAACCTTGTCAACCTCTGCATAAGGGATGTTTAAAGCGCGTCCTACGTCACGTATGGCAAGCTTCGCCTTCATTGTACCGAATGTTATTATCTGAGCGACCTGTCCCTCGCCGTACTTCTCAACAACATAGTCAATAACCTTCTGTCTGCCCTCGGGCGCGAAATCAATATCAATATCCGGCATGCTCACACGCTCGGGGTTTAAGAAACGCTCAAAGAACAGTCCGTACTTAATCGGGTCAACAGTTGTTATTCCCAGACTGTATGAAACAATACTGCCCGCCGCGCTGCCTCGTCCCGGTCCGACCATAACTCCGTTATTTTTAGCAAAGTGTATAAAATCCCATACTATCAGGAAATAATCCACAAATCCCATGTTTTTTATAACACCAAGCTCATAATCAAGCTGTTCCTTAATCTCAGGACGGACAGGATTATAGCGTTTACCAAGCCCTTCCTCGCAAAGCTCTTTAAGATACGAAAAGGCATCCTTGCCGTCAGGAACGGCAAATGATGGAAGATGACGTGTTTCAAAATCAAAGTCAACCTGACACCTTTGGGCTATTTTACCGGTATTTTCGATTGCTTCGGGAATATACTCAAATAAATCCGCCATTTCCTCAGGTGACTTTATATAAAATTCCTCTGTTTCAAATTTCATTCTGTCAGGATCGTCAACCGTTTTTTCCATCTGTATACACATTAAAACATCCTGATATTTTGCGTCCTCTTTTTTGAGATAATGTATATCATTCGTAGCAACAAGCCCAATCCCGGTTTCCTGCGAAAGACGAATTATCTCCGGGATTATGCGTCTTTGGTCGGAAATTCCGTGATCCTGTATTTCCAGGAAATAATTATCCTTTCCTAAAACGCTTACGTATTTTTCTACTATTTCTTTGGCGGTATTATAATGTCCGCTGAGAATTGCTTTCGGCACCTCTCCCGCAAGACACGCGGAAAGAGCGATTATTCCCTCGCTGTGTTCTTTAAGCAGGTCAAAGTCAATTCTCGGCTTATAATAAAACCCCTCTGTGTATCCGCTTGAAACAAGCTTTATAAGATTTTGGTAGCCAATCTGATTTTCAGCAAGCAGAATAAGGTGGCTCGTCTTATTATCAATGTCATGCACCTTATCAAAACGCGTTCTCGGCGCCATATAGACTTCGCAGCCGATTACCGGATGAATACCCTGCGCCTTTGCTTCACGGTAAAAATCAACTACACCGTACATTGAACCGTGGTCTGTAATAGCGCATGAAGTCATGCCAAGCTCCTTCACACGCGCGACAAGCTTTTTTATACTCGCCTCGCCGTCAAGCAAGCTGTATTCGGTATGTGTATGAAGATGACAGAATGACATTATATTCACCTCTCTTGATTTAATACTGTATACGAATTGACATCACAACTGATTCACAGATTTTCTGCAATATCTAATATTCTATTAAGTCTATGGTTTACTCCCGACTTGCCTATCGGCGGATTTACCTTTTCTCCTAATTCCTTCAGGCTATCCTCCGGATATTCCTCTCTCAGTTCGCCTATTTCCTTTAAAACACCGGGCAGCTTGTCCCATTTTTTAGCCGCCTTGATTTGTTTTATCGCAAACAGATGCTTTGAAGACGCTTTCGCAGCTTTATTCGTGTTAGCGTTTTCACAATTCACGCGTCTGTTTATATTGTTGCGCATTTCCTTTTCTATCTGTATTGAAAATAACTCAAATGCGCCTTGCGGCGCTCCCATATAGCCCAACAAATCAGCGATTCTTTCGCTATCCTTTATATATAGAACATGATATCCTTTCCGGTTCGTAATACGCGCGTCAAAATTATCATGCGCAAGTATTTCCTTAAGGTATTCCGCGCATTTTTTATTTTTCGTATCAAACTCCAGATGATACCCTTTCTGCGGATCGGTCACACTGCCGCCGCCCAGAAACGCGCCTCGTACAAAAGATGCGCGGCAACACGAAAACGGTATACTGCCGCCGGGCAATATACCGCCGCATATATTTTCAGTCTGATAAGTATCCGTTGTTTCGATTCTGTATGTTCTTGTTCCCTGTATTATGTTAAGGTCTATTCCAAAGGAGGAAGAAATATCATCTTTAATGCGCCCTGCCACAGCTCTGTTCTCAGTCGAAAATCTTACGTTTCCCTCCTCGGCAATACCGCCGAACATCAGAGCGCCGGCTGTTTCGTATAACGCGCATCCTCCGCAGGAATATTCCGTTTTACATAGTTTTTCCTTTATTTGAGATGAAAAAGACATGAAAAAAAACAGTCCTTTCATTATTTAGTTTATATTATCCCTAAGACGTATAATAGTTCTTGCCAGACGGCTGAAATTATGACGTATTCTGTCATTCTGCACAAGCAGCAGGTTACCCTGAACAAGTCTGGAACGCTCCAGTATCTTATCCGCGTCAATCAAAACCTCCTGTGCGTGCTGCTCAGCATACTTTTCTTTCAACCCTTCGGGAATAACCGCGTTATTCACGATAACAATGTCAGCAATACCCTCGTAGGAATGGCTCTCTATCGCAGCGAGATGCTCGGAAGCTGTATAGTTTTCCGTTTCTCCTGCCTGAGTCATTATATTACACACATATATCTTAACCGCCCTGCTCTTACGGATTGCGTCCGCAACACCGTCAACGAGAAGATTTGGTATTATACTCGTATACAGGCTTCCCGGTCCCATGACTATTATATCCGCTTTTTCTATCGCGCGGATAACTCCCTCAACCGGACGCGGCTTTTCCGGGTTAATCATAAGCCGCTTTATACTGTTTACGCCGCCGTCATGATGTACTCCTATATTCGATTCGCCGTCTATAACAGTTCCGTCCTCCATCAGAGCGCTTAATGTTACCGCCTCGTTCGTTACAGGATAGACCGTTCCGACCACTCCGGCAAGCCTGCTGAATTTTTTCACAGCTTCGTCAAAGCTTTGCGATGTTTCATTAAGCGCGGCGAGGAACAGATTCCCGAGACTATGCCCTTTTAGCTGACCGCTATTAAACCTGAAATTCAGAAGCTCACCCATCACCGGATCAACCTCCGCAAGCGCGCTGACACAGTTACGGATATCTCCCGGTGCAAGCATACCGAGATCGCTTCTGAGCATTCCCGATGAGCCGCCGTCATCAGCGACAGTGACAACAGCCGTTATATTGTGCGTGTGCAGCTTCAGACCTTTAAGCATTGTGGAAAGACCTGTTCCGCCGCCAATCGCTACTACTCTTGTATCTGAATTCATTCCTATCTCCATTCTACCGCCTTTTAAACGGCATAACTGTAACACGGAAAAGGCTGGTCGCAAATTGCATTTGCTGCTCGTCCATGCAACCTGGAACCAAACAGACTACCATTTTGAGGAACACCGACGTATGCTGATACATGGGGTTCCGAAAAATGGTGAGATGTGCTGCTTATTTTTCGCGTTACCATTATTCCTTACCTATATCTCTGTATACCACATTTACCGAATAATCCTTGGACTTAAGATAATCAGCAAGCTTGTTTGTCATAGTAACACTTCTGTGCTTACCGCCGGTGCAGCCTATTGCAATACTCAGGGAAACTTTTCCCTCTTCAATATATAGCGGTATCATAAATGACATCATGTCCTGAAGCTTCTCCATAAACTTAACAGCCGTCGGAAAACTCATGACGTAATCCTGAACCGCTTTATCATTGCCTGTTCTATGCTTCAATTCGTCAATATAGAACGGGTTCGGAAAGCATCGCACGTCAAAGACAAGATCAGCGTCAAGCGGCATACCGTACTTAAAACCAAACGCCATAACGTTTATTTCAAGCCCGCGTCCCGAATCAGACGACGCATAAATACTCTTGAGCTTCTGGAGTAAATCCTGCAGGCTCAGATTAGACGTGTCAATAACGTGGTCAGCCGCGTTGTACAAAGCCGAAAGCATCTTTCTTTCCTGTTTAATTGACGCAAGCAAACCGTTTGCCTTATCAAGCGGGTGCTGACGGCGTATTTCCTTATATCTCTTTACGAGCGTTTCGTTATCCGCGTCAAGATATAAAAGCTTACAATCATAACCCTTGCGTTTAAGGTCATTTATCTGCGATAAAAGTTCATTTATCATATCTCCCACGCGTATATCGATAACAAGCGCAACATTATTGAAATTGCCGTTTACAGAAGACAGCATTTCAGAAAATTTGGGTATAAGAACAGGAGGCATATTATCTATACAGAAATATCCCATATCCTCTAAATACCGTATTACCTTTGTTTTGCCGCTGCCCGACATTCCCGTTACTATTGTGTACTGCATCTTTAAGTCCTTTCGCCTATCAATCTCACTTCGGGTTCAAGATAAACGCCGAATTTTTCCATTACTGTTTTTTGTATATATTCAATCAAATCTGTCACATCTTTCGCCGTCGCGCCGCCTTTGTTCACTACGAAACCAGCGTGCTTATCACTGACCATCGCACCGCCGATACTGTATCCCATAAGTCCCGCGTCCTGTATCAGTTTCCCTGCAAAATGTCCTTCGGGACGCTTAAACGTACTGCCGGCGGACGGAAACGATAACGGCTGCTTTTCGGCGCGTCTCGTAGCCAAATCAGCCATACGCGCTTTTATATCATCATAATTTCCCTTTTTCAGTTTCAGCTTACACGACAGAATTGTGTATCCGCCCTCACAAAATTTACTATGTCTGTATGAAAAATCAAGTTTATCAGCCGTCTCGGTCTTTATAAGCCCGTCCGGACAAATAAATGTGACGCTTTCTATAATGTCCTTTAACTCACCGCCGTATGCACCGGCGTTCATATAAATACCGCCGCCGAGTGTTCCCGGAATTCCGGCGGCAAATTCAAAACCTGTAAGACTTTCTTCGAGAATTTTCTTTGCGAGATTAGACATAAGTATTCCCGCCTCGGCAAAGACTGTTTCGCCCTCAATACGGCATTTCGACATATTTTTTCCTATATGTATAACAACGCCTCTTATCCCTGAGTCACTCACAAGCATATTTGAGCCGTTACCCATTATCATATAGGGAGTATCCGTATCACGGCAGAAATGAATTACCTTTTCAATTTCAAGCGCGCCGGAAACATTTACAAATGCGTCAGCCCTTCCTCCTATGCGGAAAGTGGTGTGTTCGCTCATTTTCTCATCAAAAAGTACATTGTCCGTCACGGACATCAGAGCTTCTCTATCAATCATATATATCCTCCTAAAGCTAAGACGTGAAAAATAAGCGACGCACCTCGCCATTTTTCGGAACTTGAAGTATAAGAACCCGACCCGCTAACGCAATATTAAATTGCGAGCGGGCACCCCGGAACCTTGTTGTTTCACAATAAGCATACGTCGGCATTCCTCAAAACGGCAATCTGCTTGGTTCCCGGTTGCATGGGCGAGCAGCAAATGCAATTTGCGACCAGCCTTTTCCACGTTATATCAATAACTGTATGTATATAATTCTTTACCCTTTTCGGCCATATATCCCTCAAAGGCTTTCAGATTTCTGTTAATTATCAGCTTTTCGGGGAAGGAAATTTCCTTTAACATATCCAGCGCATTGTTATAATCGCCTATTTCAAAGCTTATATGCGCGTCCGAGCTTACAACTATTCCTACTTCCTTCTCCATGCAAAGCTCGGCTATTCTCTTACAGTTCGGGATACTTGCCTTCCTCACATAAAACGAATGATTGTTTATCTCGATAAGCTTGTGATTTTTCTTTGCAAGGTCTATGATTTTCTCATAATCATAAGATAAATCCGGAGCGCCGCTGTGGCATATAACATCTATAAGGGGATTATTCACAATGCTGAGATACGCGCTTGTGTTATCCTCCGCGCCTAAATCCTTATAGCACGGTTTATGTATACTCGCATTTACCACGTCCATATTTTTCAGAATATCCTCGTCAAGGTCAATATTACCCTCAAGGTCAAGAATATTAACCTCTGCTCCGTAAAGAATTTTCACGCCGTTGATTTCTCTCGGAATCGCTTTAAGATTGATAAAATGCCACGGGTGAACTCCATCGGGAATCGCGGGAGCATGGTCTGTGATTGCGATTGCCTCCATCCCTTCATCCGCCGCTCTTTTTGCAAGCTCCTGCACAGTAGAATATGCGTGAGCGCTTGCCAATGTGTGCGTATGTGTGTCAAATAATATTTTCAATTTTTATCTTCCTTACTATATGTTTAGCTGTTCTTCCATCTGATTCATCAGCCTGTTATTCAATTCCACCGCAGCATTATATCCCATACGCTTCTGACGGTTGTTCATTGAAGCAACCTCAACTATAACCGCGAGGTTACGGCCAAGCTTTACAGGTATTGTAAGCGAAGGAACATTTATTCCCATTATATTTGTGAACTCGTCAACCATACCGAGCCGGTCATACTGCTTTCCATCCTCCCACGGTTCAAGGTGAATAATCATATCTATGCTTTCAGCATCCTTTACCGCGCCTATACCGAATATCTCCTTTACATCGATTATACCTATACCGCGAAGCTCAACGAAGTGTCTTATAATCTCCGGTGACGAACCGACAAGAGTATTGTCCGAAACGCGCTTTATCTCAACCGCGTCGTCCGCGACAAGTCTGTGTCCGCGCTTTACAAGCTCAATAGCCGTTTCGCTTTTTCCGACTCCGCTTTCTCCGAGGATAAGTATTCCCTCACCATATACCTCGACAAGCACACCGTGGCGCGTTCGTCTTGGGGCAAGCTCCACATTGAGATACTCTATAATCGCGCTCATAAACACCGATGTTACACTCTCACTTCTCAGGAGCGGGATATTATGCTTTTCCGCCAGTTCTATCATTTCAGGGAATATCTGAAGTCCTCTTGTTATAATCAAAGCCGGTATGTGCTGTGAAAAAAGTTTTTCTATCCTTGCCGCTCTGTCATCAGAAGTGAACTGCTCCAGAAACTTAAATTCAACCCTGCCCATAATCTGTATACGGTTGCTGTCAAAATGGTCAAAGAACCCTACCATCTGAAGACCCGGTCGGTTTATATCACTTCTCTGCACCATAACAGAATCTATATCCGGTGTTTCATAAATCCTCTCAAGGTCAAATTCCTCTATTATTTTGGTAAGTGGGATTTTGTATTCATCATTGGTCATTTGCTTTTCCGCCTTTCATGATACTTTTCATGTTATCCTATTATATATTATACCCTATACGGAAATATTTTTCAATAAAATTATGTAACTTTTATACGATATTTTCTAACTATAAAAAAAAATTCATAAAAAAGCAATAAAACTCTTGCAATCTTAATAAGTTTGTGTTAAAATACTGCTTGATGTTTCGATAAACGTGTCAGGAGGTGTAATAAAATGGCAAAATGCGATGTTTGCGGAAAGGGCGTTTCTTTTGGTATCAAGGTCAGCCACTCTCACAGAAGATCCAACAGAACGTGGAAACCCAATGTAAGAAAGGTCAGAGCAGTTGTTAACGGCTCTGTTAAGTCAATGCACGTTTGTACTCGTTGCCTGCGCAGCGGAAAGGTAGAACGCGCTGTTTGATTTGTAGGAAATAGGGGGCAGCTTGCTTTTTTGCAGGCTGTTTTTTTCTTATGATATAGGAAATTGCTCGCAGCGTGAGCAATTTTGCTTATCCAAAGAAAGATTATATTGTGCACCAAAGGCGCACCGCCTCAAGAACGGGGCAGACGCATTTACGCGTCGGGGTTGATGATTTTCAATATTTCTTACGATATATATCACAAAAATTAAAATTCAGAATATTTTTTTACAAATTAAATTGCTTTTTGTTGGGTTTTGTGGTAAAATAAAGATATATGTACTAAGATTAGATTTTGAAGGGGTGTAACAATTGGAGAAGCTCTTAATCAGGGGCGGAAACAGGCTTTCAGGCGAAGTTACCATAAGTGGAGCAAAAAATGCCGCAGTAGCAATACTGCCTGCCTGTCTGCTTGTTAAAGATATATGTAGAATCGAAAATCTGCCTGATATAAAAGACGTAAAGCTGTACCTCAAAATTCTTGAGCAGCTCAACGCTGATGTTAAATATATTGATAAAAATACCGTTGAAATAGACTGTACCAATGTAGATTCATTTGTTCCTTCGAGCGACCTGACCAGAAGAATGCGCGGTTCAAGTTATCTTATGGGCGCGCTTCTGGGAAGATTTTCACGTTTCAGCGTTGATCCGCCGGGCGGATGTGATTTTGGAACACGTCCGATAGACCAGCATATAAAAGCGTTTGAAATGCTCGGAGCGGATATTGACACATCAAGAGGCATAATAAATGGAAAAGCCGATGTATTAAGCGGCGGACATATTTTCTTCGATGTTGTAACTGTCGGCGCGACTGTTAACGCTATGCTCGCAGCCACTCTGGCGGAAGGAATGACTGTTATTGAGAATGCGGCGAAGGAACCGCATATAGTTGACCTTGCAAACTTTCTTAACAATATGGGCGCTAATATACGCGGCGCCGGCACAGACACTATAAAGATAAAGGGCGTCAGAGAACTTCACGGAGGAACGTATCCGATAATTCCCGACCAGATTGAGGCAGGTACGTTTATGATTGCGGCGGCAGCAACACGCGGTGATGTCGTGCTGAAAAACGTTATTCCCCGCCACCTTGAGATAATAAGCACCAAGCTTATTGAAGCAGGCGCGAAAGTACAGGAAAGCGGAGACAGCGTAAGAGTGTGGGTTGAGGAAGGCACAACGTTCAGACGCATAAACTTCAGCGCTATGCCGTATCCGGGCTTTCCTACAGATATGCAGCCTCAGCTTGTGACTTTCCTTACAACGATAAAAGGAACAAGCACGGCGCGCGAAGGAGTTTGGGATAACCGTTTCCGTTACGTAAATGAGCTCAAACGAATGGGAGCTAATATACGCGTAGAGGGCAAGCTTGCCATCATTGACGGAGTGGATACTCTTATGGGGGCAAATGTCAGAGCCACCGATTTAAGAGCGGGAGCGGCTATGATAATTGCAGGTCTTATGGCTGAAGGAGTAACGGAGATTACCGATATTTACCATATCGACAGAGGATATGAGAACTTTGAAGAGAAGTTCGTGAAAATCGGAGGAGATATCCAGCGCGTTCAGGTTGTGGACGAGCTTGGAGATTAAATAAAGATGGGCTGCCCGGTTTAGCGCAGATCGTTTAAAGGCATATACATTGCCATCAAAAAAATTCGAGTTGATGAAAAACTTTAAACTATGAACAAAACTCACCACTCGGAGTACCCTTGTACGCCGTCGGGTGAGTTTTGTCTGTTCTGTATCTAAATCCATTCAGCCCATAGAGACTGTTTCTTAACCGGTCAGACTCTTAATTTTGTGATAATTCCGTAAGATTTTTAGTATATGATATAAAGGGGTTAAATATGACGAGATTTATTTCACTTATAAGCGGTTCGTCAGGAAACGCGGCATTTATTTCCGACGGTAATACAAATTTACTTATAGACTGCGGTATGTCAGGCGTGAGACTTAAAGAAGCGCTCAGCGCAATCGATGTTCTGCCGGAGAGTATTGACGCGCTTTTAGTAACACACGAACATATAGACCATGTAAAAGGCGCGGGCGTTATTTCAAGACGTTATAATATACCGGTGTACGCTACCGAAGGCACGCATATCGCAATGGACGCGGGAAAAATATCCGATGAAAATACACAGCTGATATACCCCGGCAGCGGTTTCGAGATAGGCTCAATCGCCGTCACGCCGTTTACCATACCGCATGACGCGCGTCAGCCTGTCGGATTTACTTTTATGGTAAACGGAGAAAAATATGCTCTTGCCACCGATATGGGAACAATGACAAATGATATCCTCAACAATATCACCGGCAGCAAAAAAATAATTCTTGAATCAAATCACGATGTTGAAATGCTCAGAATGGGCTCATATCCATTCCCTCTAAAACAGCGTATACTCGGAAATTCCGGTCATCTGTCAAACGCGATTGCCGCAAAAACTGCGTTGTACCTTGTAGAGCACGGCACAGAACACATAATGCTCGGGCATCTGAGTCAGGAAAATAACCGTCCGGAAATCGCTATGATGGAAACGTATAATATGCTCACCGCATCAGGAGTCAACGTAGGCAGTGACATGACATTGAAGGTAGCGGACAGATACAAACCCACTTTTTTCTAACGCGACAAAGATAGGCATCTCACCATTTTTCGGAACCCCACGTATCTGTATACGTCAGCGTTCCTCAAAACGGCAATCTGCTCGCTTATTTTCGCGTTATAATTTATACTATGATTAAACGGAGAATTGGAATGAATATAAACTTAATCACCGTCGGAAAAATCAAGGAAAAATATTTCACGGCGGCTATAGACGAATATACAAAACGACTTTCACGTTTTGCAAAGGTTAACATTATCGAAGTGGCGGACGAAAAAATCCCCGATAACGCTTCAGAAAAAGAAATAGAAAGAATAAAAAATGCGGAGGGTGATAAAATTTTATCTAAACTCCCGCAAAATTCTTTTAATATAGCGATGTGCATTGAGGGAACAGAGCTTCCCTCGGAGAGGATAGCGAAAAAAATCTCTGATATATCCATGACCTCTTCAAGTATCACCTTCATAATCGGCGGTTCTTTGGGACTCTCGGACGCAGTTAAGGAAAGAGCTATGCTGCGCCTCAGCTTCGGACCCATAACTCTTCCCCATCAGCTTATGCGCGTTGTGCTGCTCGAACAAATCTACAGAGCGTTTAAAATCAATAATAACGAAAATTATCACAAATAAAAACGCCATTCACGTTTTGCTACGCAAATGTGAATGACGTTTTTATTTTATCTTTTTATCTTCTTCAATCCCTGCACGATTACGAATGTTCCGAGCGACAATCCGTATACCGTCAGAAGTTCCGTTATTGTCATAGGCGCGACAGAGAAAACAGAGTGTAACGGTGGCAATAAAAGCACTGCGTTAAGCAGTACAAAGCCGATAACAAACGCGCCTATCATACTCTTGTTATTCCACATCTTCCTTGTGAACCACACAGGTCTGTCTGACTTACAGTTAAAGCCGTGTACAAGTCTTGAAAGACATAGAGTTGCAAACGCCATTGTGCTTGCTGTGTCCGCACCGTGTCCCAGACCGGTATAAAAAGCAAGCATAGTCATAACCGCAATTACAAATCCCTCAATCAATATATTTGCCGATACGCATTTTGTCAGAATAGACTGCTCCTTCGGGCGCGGTTTTTCGTTCATGACATCACCGTCATGCGGCTCGACGCCCAAGGCAATCGCCGGCAGGCTGTCTGTTAACAGGTTAATAAACAACAGATGCACCGCCTTAAACGGCACAGGCAGAGCCATGACAGACGCATACAACACGGCAAATATTCCTGCCGCATTACCGGATAACAAAAACTGAATCGCGCGCTGAATATTACGGTAAAGATTACGTCCGTTTTCTACCGCCTTAACAATTGTTGCAAAGTTATCATCGGTAAGTATCATAGAAGCCGCGTCTTTTGCCACCTCACTGCCTGTTATTCCCATTGCAACTCCAATATCGGCCTGCTTAAGCGCCGGCGCGTCATTAACTCCGTCACCCGTCATGGACACTATATAACCCTTTCTCTGCCATGCGTTAACTATACGTATTTTATGCTCCGGTGAGACTCTCGCGTAAACAGCCACATCAGTTACAAACTCGTCAAGCTCTTCATCGGACAGGTTCTCTATCGCGCCGCCCTCCACGGCGCAGCGTTTTTCGTCCAGTATACCGATTTGTTTAGCAATCGCGGACGCTGTCACAAGATGGTCGCCTGTTATCATAATAGGTGTTATACCGGCAGTTTTGCACTTTGCCACCGCGTCCGTGCTCTCAACGCGCGGCGGGTCCTGCATTGCGATAAGTCCTAAAAGAATATATCCGTTTTCATCGTCAAGTGTTATTTCCGTGGAAGGTATATCCCTTTCACATACCGCAAGTACTCTAAGACCCATCTCGGAAAATTCTCTGTTTACGTTTTTCAGCTTTTCAAGGTCAGACGCGGTAAACTCACGTTTTCCTTCCATTGTTTTCATTTCAACAATACGGGAAGCAAGCACGTCCACCGCGCCCTTTGTGAGCATTTTATAATTACCGCCAATCTGATGAACGGTGCTCATAAGCTTTCTGTCCGAGTCAAACGGTATCTCGCCCAGACGCGGATATTTTGCGCGCATACTTTCAGCCGGTAAGTTATGCTTCTTTGAGAAATCAATAAGCGCAATTTCGGTCGGGTCGCCTATCCCCTCTCCGTCATGCATTACGGAATCGTTACATAAAGCTCCGTCTATGACAAGCTGAGCCTGACGCGTATTTATCTGCGCATCCTTGTCGATTATTTCACCGTCAAAATATATCTTCTGCACCGTCATTCTGTTCTGAGTGAGCGTACCGGTTTTATCAGAGCAGATTATCGAAACACTTCCCAGTCCTTCAACCGCCTGAAGCTTTCTGATAATAGCGTTTTCCTTCGCCATTCTCTGTGTTCCGGTTGCAAGCACTATCGTTACAATTGAACTGAGCGCCTCAGGAATTGCTGCAACTGCCAGCGCAACCGCGAACACGAATGCATCCGAAAATGCGGACATTGTTATGCCCTCATCACTTCTCAGAAGCGTAAGTCCCATGACGATTATGCAAATCCCGATAATGATAAACGACAGCTTTTTACCGAAATTATCAAGGCTTATCTGCAAAGGAGTTTTCTTTTCCTTTGTGTTCTTAAGAAGCGATGCTATTTTACCTATTTCTGTATTCATACCTGTAGCAGTGACAGCCATTTTCGCTCTGCCGTATGTCACGAAACTACCCGAATACATCATGTTCACCCTGTCTCCAAGTGCTTTTTCGCCTTCAAGGATTTCGTCCGACTTCTCCACAGGTTCACTCTCACCCGTCATAGCGCTTTCATCAACCTTTAAAGAGGCATTCTCTATAATACGACCGTCAGCGCAAACGTAATCGCCTGCCTCGACTACAACTATATCCCCGACTGCAACATCCTTGCCGTCTATCACTTTGACTTCACCGTCTCTGACTACCTTTGCGCTTGGCGCGGACATTGCCTTTAAGGAATTTAACGATTTCTCCGCCTTTATGTTCTGTACAGTGCCCAGCACGGCGTTTATCGTAATAACAACAAGTATTACTATCGCGCTTTCAATATCTCCGAGTATTCCGGAAATGACTGCCGCTATTATAAGTATTATTACAAGAAAATCCTTATACTGCTCCAAAAACAGCAAAAACGGATTTTTCTTCCTGTCATCTGCAAGCTCATTTTTACCGAATTTTTTTATATTTTCCTCAGCTTGTCCTTCGCTAAGACCGTTTTCACCCGTTCCTAACGACTTTAGAACATCTTCTTTACTCATCTGGTATGGATTGTTCATATTTACCCTCCTTAGTGTTAACAAAAAAGAAGCAACACTTCTATCGCAGCCTTATCTGCAACAAAAGTCTTGCTTCTTTTAATATGATACGGGTCATATGACCGTATTGACGACATCATATTACGCCCACGGACGCAAGCTACTCCCTTTTATTGGCTGATAATATAACATATTCTTTCCTCATTGTCAAGTGCATATTCAAAATTGAAATCATAATGAAACAAAAGAAAAACAAATGACACATTTCATGTACCATTTGTTTTCTAATGCTCAACCTATTCTTCGCGTTATCTGAGCTGCGCACCAAGCTGCGCTTCCAGGTTCTTCACAACTTTATCGAATGACTTCTGAACCTCCTCGCCTGTAAGGCTTCTGTCCGATGCGCGGTATACAGCGCTGTAGGCAACACTCTTTTTGCCCTCAGGTATCTGAGCGCCTTCATATACATCAAACAGCTCTACGCTTTCAAGAGTCTTACCTGATGCTTTTCTGATAACAGCTTCAATATCCGCAACCGGAACGCTCTTATCAACAAGCATAGCTATATCTCTCGTCACAGCCGGGTACTTCGGCAGTTCCTTAAACTTAATATCAGACTTAATGTTAAGGAACATATTTTCAAAATCAAGCTCGCCGACATACACCGGTGTCTCAATACCGTATTTTCTGCTGACAGCAGGGTGAATTTCACCTATTATTCCGAGAGTCTTTCCGCCCGCACTCACTTTAGCGCAGCGTCCCGGGTGGAATGTCGGATTGTCAGTTACCGCCTCATACTTGACATTGTCAACATGCAGTCTGTTGAACATATTCTCGCATACGCCCTTTATATCATAGAAATCCGTTTTGCCGCCGTACATACCAAGAGAAAGCTTAACCGGCTCCTGGGGAAGCTTACCTTCCTCTGTCGGAATAAACACCTTGCCGACCTCAAAGAGTCTCGCCTGAGCATTTCTGTAATTATAGTTACGCGCAAGAATATCCAGCATACTCGCAATCGTAGTTGTACGCATCACAGAAGTATCCTCGCCTAACGGATTTGTGATTTTCACGACATTTCTTAACTCGCTGTCAGCGGGAATATTGAGCTTGTCGAAGTTTGACGGGCTTACAAACGTATAGGTGTAAATCTCGCTCATACCCTGCGCTGTCAAAGCCTCGTTCATATCGTCCTGCATCTTCTGTCTGTCCGTTTTCTTTCCGCATGTTGCCTCGCCCGAAAGCAGCGTCACCGGAATCTTATCATATCCGAAGAAACGCGCAACCTCCTCCGCGATATCCGCCTCGCCTTCAAGGTCGGGACGGAACGACGGTGGAGTAACCGTCATATTGTCAAGGTCGGTTTTTATTTCAAGCGCGTCAAAAATCTTTACCATGTCCTCTGTTGAAACGTCCGTTCCTAAAAACGCATTGATTTTATCAGGTCTAAACGGCAATGGCTTCATGTCTGTAACATTGCCCATAGCGTCAATCATTCCGCCTACATTCTCACCGCAGCCAAGCATTTCGACAAGCTGACACGCTCTCTCAATAGCAGGAACGGTATTGTTATAGTCAAGTCCCTTTTCATAGCGTGAGGACGCTTCAGTTCTCAACCCCACTCTCTGCGCGGTCAGTCTTACAGATGCCGCGTCAAAGGTGGCAGATTCAAATACAACTGTTGTCGTGTCGTCCTTAACCTCACTGTTGAAGCCGCCCATTACGCCGGCGATAGCAACCGCTCTTTTTCCGTCCGCAATTACAAGGTCCTCTGCTATCAACTTTCTATCCTGACCGTCAAGAGTCTTTATAACCTCGCCTTCACCCGCGCGTCTTACAGTTATCTTATTATCCTCTATGTCACGCAAATCAAACGCGTGCATCGGCTGACCGTATTCAAGCAGCACATAGTTTGTGATATCTACTATATTATTGATAGGTCTTACACCGCAAGCGCGCAGTCTTTCCTGCATCCATGCCGGTGACGGTCCTATCTTGACATTCTTCACCATTCTCG
Source organism: Oscillospiraceae bacterium (assembly GCA_022509025.1). Classification (GTDB taxonomy): domain Bacteria; phylum Bacillota; class Clostridia; order UBA1381; family UBA1381; genus Hominilimicola. The sequence continues at coordinate 34,537 of JAFLUB010000017.1, forward strand.
CGCAGTAACGCTTACACTTGTCTTTATCAAGAATTTCAACGCTTATGGTATCGGCAATATTTTCACTGTTCTCTGTAAACTTTACTTCGGGAATTGTGAACTTCTTATTAAAAGATGCCGCTGTTTCTCTTGCAAGACCGATTATACTGAAACAGTCAGGTCTGTTTGATGTGATTTCAAACTCGACAACTGTTTCGTTCAGTCCGTAAACATCGCGTATATCCTTGCCTATTTCCGTATCATCAGGCAGGATAAGGATACCGTATTCCGGTTCATAGCCTAATATGTCCTCGCTTATGCCCAGCTCCTCATGTGAGCAGAGCATACCATTCGACTCAACGCCGCGCATCTTTGTCTTTTTAATTTTAAATCCGCCCGGTAATTTTGCTCCGTTAAGCGCAACCGGTACTATTATATCCGCCTTTACGTTCGGCGCGCCGCAGACAATCTGCAAAACCTCGCCCGTTCCCGCATCAACTGTACACACAGAAAGATGGTCGCTGTCGGGATGAGGCTCGCATGTGAGCACCTTTCCCGTAACCACATTCTGTATTTCATCACCCATATTCTCATAGCCCTCTACTTTAGAGCCTGTCATCGTGAGTCTGTCAGAATATTCCTTCGGCGTAACGTCTATATCCATATAGTCGTTAAGCCAGCTCATAGGTAAATTCATAATTACTTCAATCCTTCCAAAAATTTATTTATTTGTCTGTTATTTTTTAAAATATATGTGTCCTTGCCTTTGGTTTTAAGAAATTCAATCACTTCAAGGTTCTTTTTCCGCCGTTTCGAGCTGAATAAAATCCACTTTGCAAATTCCAAATCAAACTTTTCCTCGCAGCCCTCGCCCATGTCGGGACGCGTTTTTCCTTTATAGATACGGCTGCGTTTAAACGCTTGATAAAGGCATTTAAAGCGGTTTATGTCAAGACAAATCACCGTGTCCACGTCCTCGAGCCGTTCCTGCCACAGAACCTTACGGTAATTTCCGTCAACAATCCAGCGGTCACGCTTTAAGACAGGAGAAAGCAGCTCCACTTTATGATTAACATCACTTTCAACCCAACCGGGAAGCCAATGCAGAGCGTCAAGATGCGTCGGCTCAATTCCGAGTATTTCGCCCATATTTCTTGCAAGCGTGGATTTTCCGCTGCCGGAATTTCCTAAAATCATAATCTTATCCATAATTAGAACTGTCCTAAAAATCTCAAATCATTCTCAAAGAATAATCTCAAATCGTTAATATCATACTTGCCCATCGCAATTCTTTCAAGTCCGATACCGAATGCGAAGCCCGAATAAATCTCAGGGTCTATACCGCAGTTTGCAAGCACCTTCGGGTGTACCATTCCGCAGCCCAGGATTTCAATCCAGCCCTCGCCCTTGCACATCGGGCAGCCCTTGCCTCCGCATTTGAAACACGATATATCAAGCTCCGCCGACGGCTCGGTGAACGGGAAATGATGCGGTCTGAAACGTACTTTTGTTTCATCTCCATAAAGGCGGTGAATAAACATTTCAAGCGTACCCTTTAAATCCGCCATTGTAACGCCCTTGTCTACGACAAGTCCCTCAATCTGGTGGAACACGGGCGAGTGCGTCGCGTCAACCGCGTCGCTTCTGTATACCTTACCGGGAGCAATAATTCTTATCGGCGGCTTTGTCTTTTCCATAACGCGCACCTGCATACCCGACGTCTGTGTTCTTAAAACAATATTATCGCTGATGTAGAACGTGTCCTGCGTGTCGCGCGCGGGGTGGTTCTTCGGAATGTTTAATGCCTCAAAATTGTAGTAGTCAAGCTCCACCTCAGGACCGTCAGCAATCTCAAAGCCCATGCCGATGAAGGTATCTTTGATGTTGTTCATAACCTTAGTGAGCGGGTGTAATTCGCCGGTTTGCTGCGCTTTACCCGGCATTGTAACGTCAATCACTTCGGCTTTCAGCTTAATCTCCTCTAATTTTGCCGCGATTTCCGATTTCTTTGTGTCAATTCTGTTTTCAATTTCAGAACGTATCTCGTTCGCAAGCGCGCCGATTTTCGGTCTTTCATCGGCGCTGAGCTTTCCCATTCCCTTCAATACAGCGGTAAGCTCACCCTTTTTGCCGAGGAATTTTATTCTTGCTTCCTCAAGCGCGTCCATCTCAGACGCTTTTTGCAGCGCTTCTAAAGCTGCTGCTTTGATTTCTTCAAGCTTTTCTTTCATTTTAATGTTCCTTTCTTGTAATAAAAAACACACTTTGTCCCTATTGGGACGAAGTGTGTTGTATATTCATACTCCGCGGTACCACCCGACTTCCGATAAATACCGGCACTCTTTAAAGCGTATAACGGCGCTGCCCGTCACGGACTACTTGCAATTTGATTTTGATGCATAAGCGCCGATAATTCGACAGATGCGTAATGGTTTACTCGCTGTCGGATTAGAAGTGCTTAGGCGCAAAATCTGTTTCACCCGTGAAGCTCCGGAATGAAATTTCGGCATTATGCTCTTACCGCACCGGCTCACAGCTCAATAACCGATACTCTCTTTTGGCGAAACATACCCTACTTTGTTCCATCATTGCCTTTGTTTATTCAATTTATGGGGGTATTTTAACATATGTTGACGCGAATTGCAAGAGGTTTTTTGTAATATTTCATTTTTCATACAATACTTTTACCCGCATTGACACTATTCAACATTTTTCGTATACTTATCTTGTCGGCTTCTTCCGACAGGAAGGAGGTGTGAATGTTGGATGTCTTTATCTCCCTAATAATATCTGTCATTGCAGGCATAATATCTCATTATATCTGTAAATTGATAGATAAATAAGCCGACAGACATAAAAACCCCCGAAGAGATGGTACCTCTTCGGGGGTTCGTCTTTGGTGTAAACCTTGGACATATTATAATCTCCCTAATATGTCATATATATTATATAGCCAAATTAGAGAATTGTCAATATCATTTTGTTTTATCAATTATTTCATTCCCCATAATTGGTTAAATTACTCAAATTTACAAAAAGTTTATAAAAAACAGTAGTAATTAGATAATATTTGTGGTATACTATTCTATAATAATGTAAAATCCCCCATTGTGCGGCTTTACAGACGATAATTTTTATGAGGAGAAATAGTAATGGGAATTTTTGAGAAACTATTCGGTTCATATTCGGACAGAGAGCTTAAAAGAGTTTATCCTATCGCGGATAAAGTAATGGCGCTCGAACCGGATATGGAAAAGCTTTCCGATGCGGAGCTTAAAGCTAAAACTCCGGAGTTCAAGGAAAGACTGGAAAAAGGAGAAACGCTTGACGATATCCTTCCCGAGGCTTTTGCAGTTATGCGTGAAGCAAGCTGGAGAGTTCTTGGTATGAAGCATTTCTATGTTCAGGTAGTCGGAGGTATCATTCTTCACCAGGGACGTATTGCTGAAATGAAGACAGGTGAAGGTAAAACTCTTGTTTCCACTCTTCCGGCATATCTGAACGCGCTGACAGGCAAGGGCGTACATATCGTTACGGTAAACGATTACCTTGCCAAGCGAGACAGCGAATGGATGGGAAAGGTCTACCGTTATCTCGGCATGAGCGTCGGACTTATTATTCACGACCTCGACAATAACGAAAGACGCGAGGCTTACGCGGCGGACATCACCTACGGCACAAACAACGAGCTTGGTTTTGACTACCTCCGTGACAACATGGTTGTGCATAAGGAGCAAATGGTACAGCGCGGTCACAACTACGCGGTTGTGGACGAGGTGGACTCAATCCTTATCGATGAAGCGAGAACACCGCTTATCATTTCAGGTATGGGACAGGATGCTAACGAGCTTTACAGAGTTGCTGATATGTTTGTTAAGCGCCTCAAAAAAGTTGTTGTTACAGAACATGACGACAAGCAGCTTGACGAGGATCTTGACGCGGACTATATCGTTGACGAGAAAGCAAGAACCGCAATGCTTACTGAAAAGGGCGTTAAAAAGGCTGAGCAGGGCTTCGGCGTTGAAAACCTCTCAGACCCTGATAATATGAAGCTTCAGCATCATATAAATCAGGCGCTGCAGGCAAACGGCGTTATGCACCGTGATCAGCAGTATGTCGTTCAGGACGGTCAGGTTATGATTGTCGATGAATTCACAGGACGTATCATGCCGGGCAGACGCTACAGCGATGGTCTGCATCAGGCAATTGAGGCAAAGGAAGGCGTAAAGATTGAGAACGAGTCAAAAACACTTGCTACAATCACGTTCCAGAACTTCTTCCGTCTTTACGGTAAGCTTTCAGGTATGACCGGTACAGCTCTTACTGAGGAAGAAGAATTCCAGCATATATATAAGCTTGACGTTGTGGCAGTTCCCACAAACAAGCCCGTTGTCCGCGAGGATATGCACGACGTTGTATTTAAAACGGAAAAGGGCAAGTTTATGGCTGTTATACGTCAGATACAGGAATGTCATGAAAAGGGTCAGCCTGTTCTTGTCGGCACGGTAAACGTAGATAAGTCAGAAATTCTTTCCGCACTTCTTAAGCGCGTCGGAATAAAGCATGAGGTTCTGAACGCAAAATACCACGCAAAGGAAGCGGAAATTGTTGCTCAGGCAGGTAAAAAGGGTGCTGTTACAATCGCAACCAACATGGCAGGTCGAGGCACGGACATTATGCTCGGCGGTAACGCTGAGTATATGGCGAAGCATGAAATGGCAAAGCAGGGCTTTACAGACGAGCTTATCGCTGAGGCGACAGGATTCGGCGATACAGACGACGAGGAAATCATAAACGCAAGAAAGGTATTCACTGAGCTAAACGATAAGTTCAAGGAACAGATTCGTCCCGAACAGGAGGAAGTTAAGGCTCTTGGCGGACTGTTTATAATCGGCACGGAGCGTCACGAATCAAGACGTATTGATAACCAGCTCAGAGGTCGTGCCGGACGTCAGGGAGACCCGGGAGCATCGAAGTTCTTCCTCTCTCTTGAAGACGACTTAATGAGAATTTTCGGCAGCGACAGAGTCAAGACAATGGTTAACGCTTTAGGTCTTGAAGAGGATGAGCCGATTGAGGCAAAAATGCTTACCAATGCTATCGAAAACGCGCAGAAGACTCTTGAGAGCCGTAACTTTGACTCGCGTAAGCACGTGCTGCAGTATGACGAGGTTATGAATGAGCAGCGTAAGATTATATACGCTCAGCGCCAGAAGGTACTTGACGGCGAGGACATCAGCGATACAATCAAGGCCATGATGGAATCCTCAATCGACAGCGCTCTTGATGATTTCATCGGAATTTCAGAAATTCCGGAAGAATGGAACATCCGCGCAATCACTGAGTTTGCTAATCAGAACCTTAACGCGAAGGGCGAGTTCTCTATCTCTGAGGAGGATATGGAAACAATTACCCGCGCTGATGTTAAAGATATGCTCATGGATATCGCAAACAAGCGCTATGCTGAGCAGGAGGAAGTATTCGGCGAGAATATGCGCGAGCTTGAAAGAGTGCTCATGCTCAGAGTGGTTGACACATTGTGGATGGATCATCTTGACGAGATGGAGCATGTTAAGCGTGAAATCGGACTTAGAGCATACGGTCAGCACGACCCTGTTATGGAATACAGAAATGTCGGCAGCGAGCTTTATGAAAATATGCTCGACAGCATAAAGAAAGATACAGTGAGATACGTTCTTTCAGCTATGCCAAGAATTAAAATTGAACGTGAACAGGTTGCAAAGCCTCTTGATACAGGCGGTGACGGTTCTCTCCAGAAGAGTCCTAAACGCGCTAAAAAGGAACCGGGCAGAAATGATCCGTGTCCGTGCGGCAGCGGTAAGAAGTATAAGCATTGCTGCGGTAAGGATAAGTAATTAAACATACAGGGAGCGGTTCGCCGTTCCCTTGTTTATAAATTGTGAGGTATGAAACTCATGAAAAAATATTATGCAATACTCGGTATATGCGGAGCGCTGTTTGCTTTATGCGCAGCGGTGCTGATTTTTAATCCCGATTCACACAGACTGATAACAGGGATAGGACGTTTTGGAACCGATATAACCACATCATCTACAGGCGATGCTCTGTTGATGATATTGGGTATAGTGGTGATTATTGCTATAGTAATAGCAATCGTCTATAAGATTTTCAAATTTATAAGTAAACTGATAAATAAAATAACAGGTAAAAAGAATAAAGAAGACTTTTATACAAAAGACGATAATAACAAAAACAATAAAGGAAGTGATAATTATGTTAGAGTACGATGAGTACAAACAAAAGCTGCAAGGCTTTGAAGAAAGCATAAACGATTTGAGGGATTCACTTTGACATCGCCGGAGCGGTCAAGGAAATTGAAGAACTTGAAAAGGAAAGCATGAGCGAAGGCTTCTGGGACGATATGGAAAACTCCCAGAAGGTTTTGCAGAAAACAAAACAACTCAAAGACAAGGTGGAAGCCTTTAACAGGCTCAAGGAAAAATGGGAGGACACTCTCGTTCTTATCGACCTTGCCAACGAGGAAGACGATGAAAGCATGCTGCCGGATGTTAAACAGGCAGCCGAGGAAATTGAAAGCGAAATTGACAAAATGACGCTTGAAACACTCCTTTCCGGCGCGTATGATAAGAGTAACGCCATTATGACGTTCCACGCGGGCGCGGGCGGCACAGAGGCGCAGGACTGGTGCGAAATGCTTATACGCATGTACCAGATGTGGGCGCAGAAAAACGGCTACACATTCGAGATAGTTGACTCCCTCCCCGGCGACGAAGCGGGAATCAAGAGCTGCTCGGCAGAGATTAAAGGCCTTAATGCCTATGGCTATCTGAAAGCCGAAAAGGGCGTGCATCGTCTTGTAAGAATTTCTCCGTTCAACTCCGCCGGCAAGCGAATGACTTCATTCGCGTCAATCGAGGTTATGCCTGAGCTTGACGATACTGTTGAGATTGATATTCGTCCCGAGGACATAAAGATGGAAGCATTCCGCGCGTCGGGCGCTGGCGGTCAGCATATTAATAAGACCTCGTCCGCCGTACGTCTCACGCACATTCCGACAGGCATAGTCGTATCGTGCCAGACGCAGCGCTCACAGTTCCAGAACAGGGATTACGCTATGAAGATGCTCAAGGGTAAGCTCGTCGAGCTTGCCGAGCGTGAGCAGAAGGAAAAAATCTCCGATTTGCAGGGTGTGCAGATGGATAATGGTTGGGGCAGCCAGATCCGCTCCTATGTATTCCAGCCGTATACTATGGTTAAGGATTTAAGAACAGGCTTCGAAATAGGTAATATAGGCGCTGTTATGGACGGTGACTTAAACGGATTTATAAATGCATACTTAAAGGCAGCAAGCCTCGGCACTTTATAAATGGGCTGTTGTATTTAGCGCAGAACGTTTAAAGGCATGAATAATGTAATCATAAAGCTAAAAAATTTGAGTTTACGAAAAGAGCCTTTAAACTACGAACAAAACTCACCACTCGGAGTACCTGTACGCTATCGGCTTATAGCCGATAGTCGCCGCAGGCGAGTTTTGCTAAAGCAAAACCGTCACGGTACGCCGTCGGGTGAGTTTTGTCCGTTCTGCATCTAAATCCAAGCAGCTCCTCGGGGGTGTTTCATAATGCAACAGCCCATTTTTTAAATATCGCTATCCTGACTATTCTTGTCTATATTCTTATCTGTGTTCTTGCTGTTCTGATTATTGTTCTGGTTCTGGTTCTGATTCTGATTCTGATTTTCGTTCTTGAAATTGTTATTATTCTTATTGCTCATCGGAATCACACTCCTTTCTACGGACTTATCTTACCCTATATTTATATTTTTATTCAAAAATGCCTGTTTTACTTGAATTTTACTTGAAAAAATGTTATAATAATTAGTAAGTATTTATTTTATTATAAATTGCGTTTCAGACATAACGTAACAGATTAAGACTATGGAGATTACTATGATTGACAAGGTTTGGAACTTTAGAAATAAAGCGCTTAAAGATAAAGATATAAACGATATATCCGGGCAGTATAATATACCGCGCGTTGTTTCTACTATTCTTTTAAACCGTCATATATCAGCGGAAGAAGTGCCGTCATTTCTGAAAAAATCCATTTCGGACATAATAAATCCAATGCTGATGACAGATATGGATAAAGCAGTGAAGCGTATAAATGAAGCTATCAGCAGCAAAGAAAAGATTGCTGTATACGGGGATTATGACGTTGACGGAATAACCGCAACCGCTCTTATGTACGAATTTCTCTCTGAGATAGGCGCGGATGTGGAATATTATATTCCCGACCGCAAGGGCGAAGGCTATGGCATAAATATCATGGCGGTCAACACTCTCTTAAAGCAGGGTATAAAATTGATGATAACCGTTGACTGCGGAATAACAGCAATCGGCGAGGCAGAATTTGCGAAGCTTCAGCATATGGATATGATAATTACCGATCACCATACATGCAAGGACCGTCTGCCGACTGCGGCAGCGGCGATACTGAATCCCAAGCGTCCGGACTGCGAGTATCCTTTTGACTCTCTGGCGGGCGTTGGCGTAGCTTTCAAGCTTATACTTGCTCTCGCTATGGACAGGGGTATGAAAACAAAGGATGTTTTTGATAAATACGTGGATCTCGTCACTCTCGGCACAATAGCCGATGTAGTACCGCTTCTCGGTGAAAACAGAATTATAACGGACAAGGGACTTAAAACTCTGCAAAGACCCAAAAGACCGGGACTTGACGCTATAATGGAGATTGGCGGAATAAAAGGAAAAGAAATAACAGCTTCAAATATAGCATTTACGATTGCTCCGAGATTAAATGCCGCAGGCAGACTCGGAACGGCAACCACCTCCGTAGAGTTACTTCTCACAAAGGATGAAAAAAGAGCGCGGGAAATTGCCGTTTCTCTTAACGAGGAAAATAGGGAGCGTCAGCTTACGGAAAAACAGATTTTTGACGATGCCATGAGCATGATAGCTGCTGACGCGAATTTCGAGAAAAAGAAGGTTATTGTTCTCGCGCATGAGGACTGGCACCAGGGTGTTATAGGAATAGTAGCGTCAAGGCTGTGCGATATGTATTATAAGCCATGTATTCTTATCTCGCATTCCAACGGGGTCGGAAAAGGCTCAGGACGCAGTATAAAGTCGTTTAACCTGTTTGACGCTCTGTCAAAATGTGAAAAACATCTTGTTGACTTCGGCGGCCATGCCGTTGCTGCCGGACTTAACATAAACATGTCCGACCTTGACGGATTTATAAAGGAAATTAACCGTTACGCGGATGAAATGTTAACAGAGCGCGACATGATACCATCTGTAGATATAGATTGTCCGCTTACAGAATATGCAATTACGGTTCCGAACGCTAAAATGCTTTCAAAGCTTGAGCCGTTCGGAATGGGAAATGAAAAACCGGTGTTCGCTCTTGCGAATGCTCAGATAGTCGGTCTGACGACTGTAGGTGTAGATAATAAGCATCTCAGGATGCGTATTGTAAAGAGTAATCAGACAATGAATTGTATAGGCTTTGGAATGGGTCAGTACGCTTCTCAGCTGGATAAAGGAGATTTTGTGAATTTGGCATTTCAGATGGATATAAACAGCTACCAGGGTACAGAAAGTGTACAGCTTGTATTAAAGGATATCAAAAAGAGGTGAGTAAGATGGAAGATACAAATCCCGTAATTCTTTCCCCCGAAAAAATACCGCAGCATGCGGACGATACGGATGTACTTGTTGATAAGATAATCGGCATGGTAAAGGGCTACAGCCCCTCTGCCAATACCGATATGATTTACGTTGCCTACAGGCTTGCAAAATCAGCTCATAAGCATCAGTTTCGACGCAGCGGAGCGCCGTATATTGAGCATCCGGTGCAGCTTGCGTATATCGCTTCTCAGCTTGCTCTTGACGCAACGGCTATATCAGCGGCATTATTGCACGATGTCGTTGAAGATACGCCTTATACTTACGAAGATATAGAAAGTCTGTTCGGCACAAGCGTTGCCGAGCTTGTTGACGGTGTCACAAAGCTGAAACAGATTAAGTACAACACGCGTGAGGAACAGCAGGTTGAAAACCTCAGAAAAATGTTCCTGGCAATGGCGAAGGATATACGCGTTGTTATGATAAAGCTTATTGACAGACTGCATAATATGCGCACGCTCAAATTCATGCCGCGCGCAAAGCAGCTCCTTATATCCAAGGAAACTCTTGACGTGTACGCGCCTCTTGCGCACCGTCTTGGTATGTCTAAAATCAAGATTGAGCTTGAGGATTTGGCACTGAAGTATCTTGACCCTGTCGCTTATGAAGAAATCACACAGAGTATTAACCAGAAAAAAGACGAGCGCGAAAAATACATACGTGATATTATGGATATATTACGCGAAAAGCTTGAAACTATGAATATCGAAGCTCAGGTCACAGGACGCGCCAAACACTTCTATAGCATATTCCGTAAAATGTACACGCAGAACAAAACTATAGACGAGCTTTATGACTTGTTCGCCGTAAGAATTATCGTCAATTCCGTAGCGGACTGCTATGCGGTACTCGGTATGGTGCATGACTTATATACACCCGTTCCTATGCGGTTCAAGGACTATATAGCAATGCCGAAACCGAATATGTACCAGTCGCTTCACACCACTGTTATCGGTCCGAACGGCACACCGTTTGAAATACAGATACGCACATGGGAAATGCACCATGTCGCTGAGAACGGTATCGCGGCGCACTGGAAATATAAAGAAGGAGTATCGGGCGCGAGCGATATGGACTCAAAGCTTGAATGGGTTCGTCAGCTTCTCGACACTCAGACGAGTATTATTGATACAGACGACTTCTTTAACACCTTGAAATTTGACTTGTTCGAAGACGAGGTTTTCGTGTTCACTCCGCAAGGTAAGGTTATATCCCTCCCTGCAAAGAGTACCGTTATTGACTTCGCATTTGCGATACATTCACAAGTCGGATATAAGATGAGCGGCGCGAAGGTTAACGGAAAGATAGTTCCGAACAACTATATGGTCCAGAATGGTGAAATTGTTGAAATCCTGACTGCCAATACGCACGGTCCGAGCCGTGACTGGCTAAATGTCTGCCGCACATCACAGGCGAAGAATAAAATAAATCAATGGTTCAAACGCGAGAGACGCGATGAAAATATAGAACACGGCAAAGAACTTATCGAGCGCGAGCTAAGGCGTCTGGGCAACACTCATGAACAGCTCTTTAAGCCCGAGTGGATTGCAATACTTATAAGACGCTACGGTTTCCAAACCATAGACGATTTATATGCCAGCGTCGGATACGGCGGACTTACCGCGCAGAAAGTTGTCGTAAGACTGCGCGACGAATGGATGAAGCAGAACAAGGCGCTTGAAGCGAAGAAAAACCTTGAAGCGGTTTATAACGAAGAAAGTCATACTATTCAGGCTGAACCGGCAAAACGTCACGCGTCAAGCAAGGGCATCATTGTTAAGGACATCGAAAACTGTCTTGTACGTTTGGCGCGCTGCTGCAATCCTGTCGCCGGTGACGATATAGTGGGCTTTATAACAAAAGGCAGAGGTGTGAGCGTACACAGGCGCGACTGTCCGAACATGAGTCCTGAAGCCATGTCCGAAGAGGACAAAGGCAGATTTATTGAAGTATGGTGGGACGATGAGCGAAGCACCTCGTACATTGCCAATCTTCAGATTGAAGCGCCTGACCGTGACGGAGTACTGCTTGAAGTCACAAATATTCTCGCCACTCTTAAAATACCTTTTAAATCAGTCAACGCCTTTGTTACCAAGAAAGGTATTGCCGTTATTCAGATAGGAGTGGAAATAAGAAATACTGCCGATCTGGCGCTTTTGAGAAAAAAGATAATTCAGATTCATGGAGTAACATCGGTAACCCGACTACAAAACTAAATTAACGCGAAAAATATGCGGCGCATCTCACCATTTTTCGGAACTTGAAGTATACGCATACGTCGGCGTTCCTCAAAAAGGCAATCTGCTTGCATATTTTCCACGTTAAAATATATCTCAACACATTGGGTGAAACGAGGTATCGTAATGGAAAAAATAAAAATAGATATAACAACTGAATATATAAAGCTTGATCAGCTTCTGAAATTTTCCGCTCTTGCCGAGAGCGGCGCAATGGCAAAGGACATGATTCTTGATGAAATAGTGTCAGTAAACGGTGAGGTATGCGCCATGCGCGGGAAGAAAATCCGCGCAGGAGACATTGTTACTGTAGAATTTGAAGATGCTCTGGTAGAAATCGAAGTGGGAGCCGGATAATGCATATTTCCACGCTATCTCTTTCAAATTTCAGAAACTATTCATCGGAAAAGCTTGAGTTTTCACCTCATACAAACGTTATCTACGGCGACAACGCTCAGGGCAAGACCAACATTTTAGAAGCTGTGTATCTCTTTTCCCAGGGACGAAGCCACAGAGCGAAAACTGACAGAGAGCTTATAAAATTCGGAAAGGATTTTTCAAAGCTTCAGCTTGAATTCCATGATAAGGATCGTGACTATAAGGCTAACATTCAGCTTATCAAAAACGGCAAGAAGAATATCAAGATAAATCATGTTCAGATAACGAAGCTGAGCATGCTGATGAACTACCTGAATGTTGTGATGTTCTCGCCGGAGGATCTCGATATTGTAAAAGGCGCGCCGTCCGTAAGACGCCGGTTTATCGACTCGTCTGTAAGTCAGCTATACCCCAGGTATCTTAATAGTCTTATTGATTACCACAGGGCGCTTTCTCAGAAGAACAGTCTTTTAAAGACACTGCGTCAAAAGGGCGCGCATTCTGATGTTATGCTGTCGGTATGGAATGAGCAGCTTGCTGTGGAAGCGTCAAAGATAATGGAATACCGCATTGATTTTATTAAGCTTATAAACGAATTTGCTTCAAAAATACAGAGGGAAATTTCAGGAGAGGAGTTAAAAATACTTTACTCCCCCGGTATAAAAACAGACAATATAGATAAAAGCACTATTTTCAAACATCTTGAACGTAACCAGCGTCGCGAAATAGAGTTTGCCGCGGCGCAGGTCGGTATACAGCGTGATGACTTGCATATTTCCGTAAACGGAAAAGAGGCACGGGTCTACGGCTCGCAGGGACAGCAGCGCACAGCGGCGCTTTCAATGAAGATTGCCGAAGCGGACTACCTTCAGCATATAAAAGGCGAATATCCTGTGCTGTTGCTTGACGATATAATGAGCGAGCTTGATATAAACAGGCGGATGTATCTTGCAGAGAAGATTCGCGGTAAACAGGTTCTTATAACATCTACCGATACCGATATACAGCTCAGCACAGAAAACACGCGTCTTATTCATATAAAAAACGGCGCGGCAGTAAGGGAGGACGCTTAATGTATCTAAGGGTAGAAGAAAACATCATTGTGAACACAAAAGACATAATAGGAATATTTGACATGGATAACACAACCGTATCACGGTTGGGGAGGACATTCCTCTCTAAATCCGAAAAGAACGGTTTGATTATAAATTCAACTGATGATTTGCCTAAATCCTTCGTTGTGACAAGCGAAAATGAAAAGACAAAGATTTTTATTTCATCCGTCTCATCGAAAATATTGGCAAAACGCGGTTTACGATAGAGAAAAAAGGGTTAGAATCAAGATAAGGAGATTAAAATTTATGAGTGATTTAGAAAAGATTGAAACTACCTATGACGAAAGTCAGATACAGGTACTTGAAGGACTTGACGCGGTAAGAAAGCGTCCCGGTATGTATATAGGTTCAACCTCTTCGGCAGGCCTGCATCATCTGGTATATGAAATTGTGGACAACTCCATAGACGAGGCTCTTGCCGGCTATTGCAGCGAGATAAAGGTTGATATCAACGCCGATAACTCCGTTACCGTTACCGATAACGGACGCGGTATTCCAGTTGGTATCCACCCTCAGCAGGGCATACCTACCGTTGAAGTGGTTCTTACTATTCTTCATGCCGGCGGTAAATTCGGCGGCGGCGGATATAAGGTATCAGGCGGTTTGCACGGCGTGGGTTCGTCCGTTGTTAACGCGCTTTCCGAAAAACTGGAGGTCGAGGTTTCAGACGGTGAACATATCCACTATCAGAGCTATGAACGCGGCAAGCCCACCTGTCAGCTTAAAGTCATAGGCGACACGGACAAGACCGGTACAAAAATCACTTTCAAGCCCGACAGTGAAATATTTGAAGTTCTGGAATTTGATTATGAGGTGCTTTTAAAGCGTCTTAGGGAGCAGGCGTTTCTTAATAAGGGCGTTAAGATACTTCTCACAGATTATAGAGTAGAGAATCCTGAAACCGTTACTTTACATGCTGAAGGCGGCATAAAAGAATTTGTCAATTACTTAAATAAAAACAAAGACCCGCTTCATGATGACGTTATATACTTTGAGGCACAGCGCAGCGATATGATGGTAGAGGTTGCAATGCAGTATACCACAGCATATTCAGAAGCTCTTATGAGCTTTGCAAACAATATCCACACAGGTGACGGCGGTACTCATGAAACAGGTTTTAAGGCAGGACTTACGCGAGTAATAAATGATTATGCAAGAAAATACAATCTGTTAAAAGAAAAAGACCCGAACCTTTCGGGCGAGGATACTCGTGAAGGTCTTACCGCTATCATCAGCGTTAAGGTTGTTGAAGCGCAATTCGAGGGACAGACTAAAACAAAACTCGGTAACAGCGAGGCAAGAGCTCTTGTTGAGAACGCTCTCAATGATAAGCTTTCAGCGTTCCTTGAAGAGAATCCTAAGGTTGCAAAAACCATCGTTGAAAAGACTCTCACGGCATGCAGAGCGAGGGAAGCGGCTAAGAAGGCGCGTGAAGCGTCACGTAAGAATGCAAACGCAAGTAATTCATCACTTCTCGGTAAGCTTGCAAAATGTACAGACGAGGGCGCTGATTATGCGGAACTGTTCATCGTCGAGGGTGATAGCGCGGGCGGAAGTGCTAAGCAGGGACGTAACAGACGTTTCCAGGCTATTCTGCCTCTTTGGGGTAAAATGCTTAACGTTGAGAAATCCCGTATTGACAAAGTTTATTCAAATGAGAAGCTACTCCCCGTCATACAGGCTCTCGGCACAGGTATCGGAGAGGATTTTGATATAAATAACCTTAAATACGGCAAGGTTGTTATCATGGCGGATGCCGACGTGGACGGTGCGCATATAAGAACTCTGCTTCTGACATTCTTCTTCAGATATATGCCGAAGCTCATAGAAAACGGTAATATCTATATAGCCCAGCCGCCTCTTTATAAGGTTTTCAAGGGTAAGAATAAAAATCTTGTTGAGAAATTCGCGTTTACAGAAGATGAGCGTGACAGACTTCTCGCTGAAATGGGACCCGGTTCTAAGGTACAGCGATATAAGGGTCTTGGTGAGATGGATCCGGCGGAGCTTAAAGAAACAACTATGGATCCTGCAAAGAGAACACTTCTCAGAGTTGACCTTGCGGACGCCATCATTGCCGACCAGACATTCACCGTGCTTATGGGCGATAAGGTTGAACCGAGACGTGAATTTATTGAGATGAACGCGAAGTATGTTTCTAATCTTGATATCTAAAATAGTCTGTATAAAAAACTGCTGCAAAAATCTTAGTTTTGCAGCAGTTTTCATTTACATAAATTATAGTATTCGCACAGCAAATACGCAAGTATACGAGCCAAGCAAACGCCCGGATAAATTTTTGCGAAGCAAAATATTTTCCGGTTTGCGACAATGCAAAGCATTGTGACGAAGTATACCGGCACGGAGTGCCGAAAAACGTGACAAGGCGCACTATATGGAGGTGGATCGCGCGAAGCGTGATGGAGAGTCCAATGCAGTAATATCCCGTGTTGTTGCTATGGGCGACATCATTTCACCGTCAAAACTTCCTTTAAATATTCCTTTGTATTCCTGCCCACCATTATCTCAAAATCACCTTTCTCAACAATATACTCTAAATCAGGCGTAACAAGAGCAAGGTCTTTCACAGGAAACTTTAATGTTACTGTTTTAGTGTCCCCCGCTTTTATGAACACTTTCTGAAAATCCTTTAATTCCATACGCGGCGTTAATATTGAGCTTACAGCATCGTTTACAAACAGCATAACCGTTTCCTTACCGTCCATGTTACCGTTATTAGTTACATCGACCGATATGTCTATTACATCATTTTCAGACGCTGTTTTCTTGGACAGTCTGAGATTTGAATATACATATTCCGAAAATGCGAGTCCGTCACCGAAATCATAGACATTTCCTTTCTCCAAATCCACATATTGCCCTCCATGCCAGCCGTCATAAGAATTATAATAACATGGCGTTTGCGCGCTATGCTGCGGAAATGATATGCTTAGCTTACCGCTCGGATTGAATTTGCCTGCTATCAGTTCCGCAACGGCGAGGCCGCCGAAATCACCGCCGTTAAACATCTCTATAACCGCATCGCAATTTTCCTTTAAATATGATATACAAAGCGGTTTGCAGTTTACAAGAACCGCAATAATCTTTTTATGTGTCCCCTTAAGTTTCTTTAAAAGCTCAAGCTGAATATCTGTAAGGGAAATATCAGCTCTGTCACGGTATTCTCCGTTTTGTGAAAGGGTGTCTCCTATAACGCATACAACCACGTCTGATTTTTTAGCAAGCTTTACCGCCTTTTCTATCCTGTCCTCTTTCCCGAAAATATCACAGCCTTTTTCATATAGTATCCTATCCTTACCGAATATCTCGCGCATTCCGTCAAGCACAGTATAAAATTCGCCTTTCGGTATAACATTATTCTTTGGTTCGGGATGCGAGAAAAATGTCCAGTCGCCGTATTGTGCGCGGATATCGTCCGCGTTAGGTCCTATTACAGCTATAGCTTTAGTGTCCCTGCGCAATGGGAGCAGATTATTATTTTTCAAAAGAACAACACTTTCCCTTGCCAGCTCATGATTAATCTTTTTGTGTCCCTCGCATGCTATGACGCTTTTCGGCGGTCGCTCCTTATTATCAAAAAGACCGAGACGGAATTTAATCCTTAAAATTCTGCGCACTGCGTCATCAATAAGACTTTGATGGATTTTTTTATTCTTTAAAAGGGATAGCATACATTCATAAAATTCATGCGTGTTCATGCTCATATCATTCCCCGCCTCAACCGCTGCAAGTGACGCGTCTGTCAGATTGTCAGTATAGTGTTGATTGGTTACAAGCGAACGCACATTTTCCCAATCCGTAACAACAAAACCATTAAAGCCGAGTTCGTCCTTTAATATTTCTCTTAGAATTCTCTTGTTTGCTGTCAAAGGCTTCGCGTCTATTGAACCGTATGCAGTCATAACAGAGCCGCAGCCTGCTTCAACTGCCTTTTGGAACGGCGGCAGAAACACCTCGCGTATCTTGCGTTCTGTTACAGGACTGTCATAAGCGTCACGTCCGCCGGTTGCCTCTCCGTAGGCTATGTAGTGCTTGACGCAGGCTATAATCAGGTTTTCGTCCTCGTAGCCTTCTATGATTGCCTTGCCAAGCTCACCGACAACATAGCTGTCCTCGCCAAATGTTTCGTCTACTCTTCCCCATCTCAAATCACGCCCGATACAAAGAACAGGGGAAAATGTCCAGTCCAGACCGTCCGCGCATACCTCACGCGCTGTTACGCGTCCCATTTC
>JAFLUB010000018.1 GCA_022509025.1 Oscillospiraceae bacterium
TTTGATTTGGGTAACGCCCTGAGGTTATTCAATCATAACTGCAAGGCAGCATCGTTGCCGCAGCGTTGTGATTCAATGTTCTCCAGGGTGTCCAAATCTTTGATTTGGGTAACGCCCTGAGGTTATTATAGCACCTTTTTCCGCAGTTGTCCACAGGAAGCTGAAATATCTGCTCCTAATTCTCTGCGTATGGTGGCATTTACACCTGAAGATACAAGTTTATCCCTGAAATCGCGTATATCCGCCTTGCTTCCCTGCTTGTAATCTCTCTCTTCAACCTTGTTTACAGGTATCAGATTCACATGACTGTGCAGTCCCTTTATAAGTCCCGCAAGCTCTCTTGCATTTTCTATACTGTCATTCACACCGTGAATGAGTGAATATTCAAAGCTTAGTCTTCTGTTTGTTGTATCGACATAGTTTTTGCACGCTTTAAGAAGCTCCGTTACGTTATATTTATGATTAACCGGCATTATTGTATTCCTTACCGCGTCATTGGGAGCATGCAGGGATATCGTCAGCGTTATCGGAAGATTTTCCTTTGCAAGGTCATATATCTTATCCGCTATTCCGCAGGTGGACAGAGATATATGCCTGTATCCGATATTCAGTCCCTTCTCATGGTTAACATTATGAAGAAATCTTATAACGTTATCATAATTATCAAGCGGTTCGCCTATCCCCATCATAACAATATTGCTTATTCTTTCACCGATATCCTTTTGGGCAAATATAACCTGATTTAAAATTTCACCCGCAGTAAGACTCCTGTATAATCCGCCGATTGTTGACGCGCAAAACCGGCAGCCCATACGGCAGCCAACCTGACTGGATATGCATATAGTAAGCCCGTGATGATAGCGCATGACAACGCTCTCAATACAGTTTCCGTCAGGAAGCTCAAACAGATATTTAACGGTACCGTCAAGCTTTGATACGTACTTTTCGCGTATTTTCAGCGTCGAAACATACGTTTCCTTTTCAAGCTTTTCTCTTGTGGTCTTGGAAAGATTCGTCATTTCACTATAGCTTTCCACACCCTTATGCAGCCATGAAAAAATCTGCTCCGCCCGGAATTTCTTTTCTCCTATGGATTCCAGATATTCTATTAATTCATCATATTCAAAATCCTTTAAATCTATCATCTATTCTGCCCTTTTCATCTTACAGATATAAAATCCGTCTGTATCGTCTATATTAGGATAAAAGGTCTTTTCATAAACCTTCAAAAATTCACTGTTATCCTTTAAAAACGCGTCTGTAACGCCCTCATTCTCCTCTTTCTCTATTGTACATGTGGAATATAGTATTTCTCCGCCCTTTTTAAGATACCTTACAGCATTATCAAGTATTTTTCTCTGGATTCCGGGAAGATTATTAATCTCCTCTCTGTTCCATTTTATCTCCGGCTTTCGTCTTATAATCCCCAGACCTGAGCATGGCACGTCGCATAAGATTTTATCAGCTATACTCTCATATCGCGCGTCAAACTCACTGCTGTCACAAGTGACAGCCTCGATTATATTTATACCAAGTCTTTTTGCGTTCTTCCTTATAAGCTCTGTCTTATGCTCATACATGTCAAACGCGTAAATTTTACCCTTATTCTCCATTAACTCTGCCATGTGCGTAGTTTTCCCGCCGGGGGCAGCGCACATATCAATGACGGTTTCGTTTTTTTCAGGGCAAAGAATTTTCGCCGCCTGCATAGCGGCATAGTCCTGAACAGTGTAATAACCCTCTTTGTATAGTTCATCAGAGGCTATATTAAAACCCTCGGATAATATCACACATCCGTCTTTTATCTCGCCGTTTAAGCCGAGCTTTTCTAAAAGCTCTTCAGCGTTTATTTTCAGAATATTAGGACGAATATTCAGCCTTGACGGCTTCTCAAACGCGCCGAGCAGTTCCTCGGTAAAATCATATCCAAAGTCATTTATCCACTTTTCACAGAGATATTCAGGAAAAGAATACTTTACCGACAGCAATTCTGTTCTGTCCTCGGGATATTTAATCTCCGACTTTGAAACGCTTCTTAATACGCCGTTAACAAACCCTGCCGATGCGCCGTGACCGTATCTTTTAGCAAGTCTTACACTCTCATTTACCGCGGCGTTTGACGGAATTTTATCCATGAACATTAGCTGATATATTCCCATTCTCAGAATTATAAGAATGTATTTTGATATTTTTTTTATCTTAAGCTTTGAATGCTGTCCTATTACATAATCAAGAGTGATTTTCTTGTCAATAACACCGTATACAAGGCCTGTAAGAAGCGCTTTGTCGCGTTTTTCCAAATCTGTATTCAAAGCATTTTTCAGAGCCATGTTGGAATACGCGCCGTTAAATTCAACATCGTATATCACCTTCATGGCAATTTCTCTTGCGTTTAACATTATCTTCTCCTGCGGTTTGCAAGCATCAGAAGTCTCAAAAACTGCAACGCTGTTGACGCTACGGCTGCGACATATGTCATAGCGGCAGCGGTAAGCGTTTTTCTTGCGCCTTTAAGCTCGTCACCATATAACAAATCCATATCTTCAAGTGTTTTCATTGCGCGTCTTGATGCGTTTGTTTCCGTAGGCAGCGTTACAAGCTGGAATAAAAACACCATACCGAAAAGCAGCGCGCCAACCATAGCAAGAGAGCCGATTCCAAGTATCAATCCTACTATAAACAATGGCATTGAAAGAGCATTGCTTATATTTACTACCGGCACTATGCTGTTTCTTACCTTTATAGGAACATATCCGACCTGATGCTGAATTGCGTGTCCGCACTCATGCGCCGCCACACCTATAGCAGCCACCGATGTGGAATTGTATGTTGAATCGGAAAGTCTTATAACATTTTCCTTCGGGCTGTAATGGTCTGTAAGCTCACCCGCAACGCGCTCTATTCTTATATTCTGAAGTCCGTTTGCATTGAGTATTCTCCTTGCAGCCTCTGCCGCGGTTATACCTCGTGATGAGTAGACTTCGTTATACTTGTTAAATGTAGACTTTACTCCCATCGATGCAAACAACGTCAAAGCAAAAGCCGCAATCACCAGTATATATGTGGGATCTAAATAATATCCATATCCGTACATAATTATCCTCCTATTTTAACACTGCCCCTATTTCTATCTCATGTCCTCTCGCGTAGTCCTCGACATTCATTCTTTTACTGTTCGGGAACTGCGCAGTTTTAATATACAGCGTACCTTCTCCGCAGGCTATTTTAAGTCCCTTGCCTTTTTCAAGCGCAAGGATTGTGCCCGGCTGTTTATCAGATGTATCAGCGCATACTCTTGCCTCGGCAATTTTAACTATGCTGTCTTTATATTCCGTGCTTGCCAAAGGCCATGAGTTCATACCGCATATAAGCTTTGATATTTCATATGCTGACCTTTTCCAGTCTATACGTCCTGTTTCCTTTGAAATCATAGGCGCATAGGTATGTTCATCATGGTTCTGAGGAACGGGCGTTACTGTGCCGTTTTCCAATGCGTCAAGGGTTTCCAGAAGAAGCTCTCCGCCTATCACTGCAAGGCGGTCAAATAATTCCTCCGCCGTTTCATATTCGCCTATCTCCGTTTCGGATTTTAAGAGCATATCACCCGTGTCAAGACCCTTATCCATCTTCATGGTTGTAACACCCGTTGTCTTTTCTCCGTTTATGATAGCCCACTGAATAGGCGCGGCACCTCTGTACTTCGGCAGAAGTGATGCGTGGATATTAATACAGCCGTATTTCGGATAGTTTATAATATATTCAGGCAATATTCTGCCATATGCGGCAACCACTATAACGTCCGGTCTCAGCTCTTCAAGCAGCGGCATGAGCGCATTACTCTTCAGACTTTCCGGCTGATATACCGGAAGTCCCGCATCGCTAGCCGCTTTTTTAACGTCTGTCGGAACGGTTTTATGCCCTCTTCCCTTCGGTCTGTCAGGCTGGGATACCACTCCGACTACATTTCTGTTCGCGCTTACAAGCGTTTTTAATGCCGCCGCCGCAAAGTCCGGCGTTCCCATGAAAAGTATTTTCATCCCATACCTCCATTATTCCGATTATTACTTTAAATTTTCACATTAATCCTCTATAAATTTCGTGACTCTCTCTAAAAACAATTTGCCGTCAAGGTGCTCAGCCTCATGGCATATAGCGCGCGCTAAAAGCTCCTCGCCGGTCAGCTTAAACCACTTACCGTCCCTGTCCTGCGCCTTCACAGTCACCTTGTTCGGTCTTGTCACCTCGCCATAGACACCCGGAACACTAAGACAACCTTCACTTCCGGTCTGTTCTCCGCTCTCCTCGATAATTTCAGGGTTTATAAGCTCTATTTTACCTTCGCCTATGTCGATAACAACAGCGCGCTTTAAAATACCTACCTGGGGCGCGGCAAGTCCCACACCCTCACTTTTTTTCATGGTATCATACATATCGTCAAGCAGTATATGAAGTTTCATATCAAAATTCTGTACCACCTTACATTTTTTTGATAGTATTTCGTCGCCTTCTGTTCTTATTTCACGTATTGCCATTATAGTTCCCCTCTCTAATATATCATACCCGGTGATTTGTCTATAATAATGGAAACACCTGCCAGTTCCTTGTTAGCTCTGCACATCATTTCCGCTTCAGAGAGTTTCTCGCCGAGTTTATCATCATCTTCGCATTTGAAAATAATCTGCCAACGGTATTTATTTTTTATTTTTGAAACATAGGACGGAATAGGTCCTAAAACCTGAATTTTCTGTCCCATTTCCTTTATATTCCCCAATGCCTTTACAAAACACCCCGCGCTCTTTGCTGTGGTTTCCTCTGATGATCCCTGAAACTGCACTCCTACCATTTTGCAAAACGGCGGATACCACAGAAGATGACGCTGGGCTATTTCATTTCTGTAGAACTCCTTATATTCATGGGTTTTTACAAGCTTTACCGCCTCATGTTCAGGCGTGTACGTCTGAATAACGGCACGCCCTTCTTTTTCTCCGCGTCCGGCACGGCCCGAAACCTGTTCAAGCATTGCGAAGGTCCTTTCGCCGCTTCTGAAATCATGTAAATGAAGCATTGTGTCAGCGGTTATCACGCCGACAAGCGTAACATTTTCAAAATCAAGACCTTTTGCAACCATCTGCGTACCTATAAGGATATCAATCTTGTCCTTTTCAAATCTTTGGAGAATCTTTTCATGCGATTGTTTTTTTCCGGTAGTGTCCATATCCATTCTTATGGAGGACGCATTCGGGAAAAGACGATTTATTTCCTCTTCCACTTTTTGCGTTCCGCCGCCAAAATAGCGTATATATTTACTGTCGCACTCAGGGCATTTTGTATACGTCGGTCTTATATATCCGCAGTAATGACATTTGAGATTGTTTCCGAACTTATGGTATGTAAGCGATATACTGCAGTTCGGGCACTCCGGCACATAGCCGCAGGTGCGGCATGAAACAAACGTTGAGAATCCGCGCCTGTTAAGGAATAAAATTGTCTGCTCTCCTTTTTGAAGATTTTTCTCTATTTCCTTATATAGCCTTGCAGAAAGCATACTTTTATTTCCGCGCGCCAGCTCGCTTCTCATATCTTCAATATAGATATACGGCATTTTATTATTGTTAAAGCGCGTGTTCATCTCAAGAAGAGTGTATTCACCCTCCTGAGCCTTATAATAGCTTTCAACGCTCGGTGTCGCGGACGCAAGCACAACCGCCGCGCCCGACTGCTTCGCGCGGAAAATCGCAGTTTCACGCGCATGGTAACGTGGAGACATTTCAGATTTATAAGTATCCGAATGCTCCTCGTCCATAATGATAATTCCTATATTTTTAAGCGGGGCAAACACAGCGCTTCTGGCGCCTATTACAATATCCGCTCCACCCGATTTTATTCTTTTCCATTGGTCGTACCGCTCGCCCTGAGACAGAGCGCTATGAAATATTGCGATACAATCCCCGAATCTTGACATAAAACGCGATACCATCTGAGGCGTGAGGGAAATCTCAGGAACAAGCATAATCGCGCTTTTACCTATGCTGACAGCGTATTCAATCGCCTGCATGAAAACCTCGGTTTTTCCGCTGCCTGTCACACCATGCAGAAGATAAGTACTGCCGTCACCGTTTTTTACTGATGATGTGATTTTGTTTATAGCCTTTTCCTGTTCAGATGTCGGCGTCATTTTCTCTGTTTTTTCAAACACTCTGCCGCGATACGGATTCCGCTCCGCTTCTACTTCGAAAACTTCTAAAAATCCTTTTTTTATAAGCGCGGTCAGCGCGCTTATGGTACCGTTTGTAACCTTTCTAAGCCATATCGCCGGCATTTCACCGTTATCTGCAAGTAACTGAAGCATACGTGACTGCACCGGCGCTTTTGGTCTAAGAGACATCGCTGCCTTTTCCGCCTCGTCGGCTGTTACCGAAAGACGGACGAACTTTATTTTCTTATCGCGCACCTTAGCTGACTGACGGTATTCTTTTCTCAGTATCCCGTCCTTTACCATAGCGCGGATTTGATTTTGCACATTTCTTCCGCATCGTTCTTCTAATACGTTATACTCAATTCCTCCGCCGTTATCACGAATAATTGATATAATATTTTTTCGTATTTCAGACCTTGTCTCTTCTTCCCTGAGAAGAATAATCCATTCCTCACTTTTTACCGATGTTCCCGACGGAACTATGGTGTGGATTATATCAAGATAAGAGGAAAGATACTTTTTCTTCATCCATTTGATAACGGGAAGCATTTCCTCGTCAAATGCGGGTATGTCATTCGCAAGCTTTATTATGGATTTTATTTGTCTGCTTTCGCTTTTTTCACAAAATCCAACGCAAAAGCCCTCAACCTCTCTGTTTCCCGAAGAAAACGGTACAAGAACTCTGCTGCCTATACTGATTTCATTTTCTAAAAAATCGGGAATGAGGTAGTCAAAAACACGGTCTACGTGTTTTGACCTGCTATCCACAATAATCTTAGCAATCATATTTATTCAGCTTCTTCTGTATCTACCGCTTCTTCGTTTGCGCTCATTGAAAGAATAGCTGCCGCTTTTTCGTCCGCCCAAATTTTTGCGCGTTCTATAGCCTCAGAACGAACATATCCTACTTTTCCTGATATGATTTCATCAGCTGCGACAGAAACGGGTTTTGAGTTTGAGTCTCTTTCATCATTATCCGCATTTTCCTCTCCAATCATTCTTGCGCGCTTGGCAGCCATTGTAACAAGAGTATAACGGCTGTCAACACACTTTGAAAGCTCTGAAATTCCGGGTTTAATCATCATAATCCTATACCTCCAAATTAATATTTTTCTGCTAATAATTTATCAACAAGGTCACGCTTTATAACCTTATCACGCATTGTTTCTTCTACTTCTCTGACGCATTCCAAAAGATCGTCATTCACGAAAATATGGTTATATTTCGGAGATTGCTCCATTTCCCATTTTGCAGCCTCAAGCCGCTCTATAATCTGTTCTTCGGTTTCTCTTCCTCTATCTTCAAGACGCTGTTTTAAAACTTGCATAGACGGCGGTACTATAAAGATTAATACCGCTTCAGGTGACATTTTTTTTACCTGCAACGCTCCCTGCGGCTCTATCTCCAAAAGGACATTACGCCCCTCCTGAAGCAAAGCTTCAACGGTTTTTTTCGGTGTACCGTAGTAGTTTCCGCTGTACATTGCGTATTCGAGCATTTCACCGTTTTCAATCATCTGTTTAAAATTTTCAACTGTCGTATAGTTATACGTTTCTCCGTCAACCTCGCCGCTACGAATTTCCCGCGTTGTGGATGAAACAGACAGATACAGGTTGTTCTTGTCATTTTTAAGCAATTCCGCGCAGATAGTCCCCTTACCCGTTCCCGAAGGACCTGATATCACAAATAAAATACCTCTACTCATTATTGACCGCTCCCTCCTCATTTGTATCAAAACCGAGTCTTGCCGCCACTGTTTCTGTTTGCAGCGCTGACAGGACTATGTGGTCTGAATCAGTCACAATAACCGCTCTTGTCCTTCTGCCGTAGGTTGCGTTTATAAGATTACCCTTATCCTCAGCCTCGCGGATTATACGCTTTATCGGCGCTGATTCCGGACTTACAACCGCAATCACGCGTTCGGCATTCACCATGTTGCCAAATCCTATGTTTATAAGTTTCATCAAATATCCATAGCCTTTCTGCCCACAAACAATAATGATAAATCTTAACGCGCTTATCGCGGGCAGATAAGGCGTTAAATTGATATTTTGCCCATATGCGTTTCGAAGCTTTGCGAGAAAAATCGCACGGGCAATTAAATCTGATTAACGTGAGTTGTCACATTAATCACCTTATTCTATATTCTGTATCTGTTCCCTGAGTTTTTCAATCTCACCCTTTAAGGTGACAACTGTTTTGGCTATTTCTATATCGCTTGCCTTTGAGCCTATTGTATTAACCTCGCGGTTAATCTCCTGAATGAGAAAGTCGAGTTTTCGTCCGGCCGGTTCACCACTGTTAATTATTTCATCGAACTCGGCAAAATGGCTTCCAAGTCTTACAGTTTCCTCATTCACCGCCACCTTATCAGCATATATAGCAACCTCGGTGAGCACTCTCGCCTCGTCAATTTCGTGTCCGTCAAGAACCTCTTTTATCTTCTCATAAAGCCTGTCGCTATACTCCTTAACAGTTTGCGGTGAGCGTTCATCAACAGTTTTTACGAGTGTACCCATGTATTTAATTCTATTACATAAGTCCTCTTGTATCCTCTCACCTTCGCGAGAACGCATAGCAATAAAGTCACCAAGCGCCTCATCAAGAACATTTTTGACGCTTTCCCATAGCGCGTCCTCGTCCTCCTCGACTCTGTCAGTCTTGAAAAGCTCCGAATTTCTCGCCACTGTCATTACTGATATATCATCTTTCAATCCGAATTCATCACGAAGTTCTTTTAATACATCTATGTAGTTCACAGCGACAGCTTTATTAAGGCTTATTTCTTTATCGGCAGTTTCGTAATTTTCAACATTAACGTATACGTCAACCTTACCGCGAGTTATAAACTGAGAAACATGTTTTCTTATTTTATCCTCCAGAAAACCGAGATGTCTTTGCACCTTTATATTATAATCCGAATATCTGTGATTAACGGACTTTATCTCAGCGAGTATCTTCTTTCCATCGGTTACACTCTCGCGCCTGCCATAGCCTGTCATACTTCTAAGCATCTTTTTTCTCCTGTCATCAAGTTAATATATAGGCATACTATCCCATTATTTATTCATTATAACACATTTTTTTCGATTTGCACACTATTTTTTGAAAAAAATTTTTATTTTTTTATTATTTTTTTTCACAAAAATACCGTGCGGGTGTATCGCACGGTATTTTTGCATATTTATATTACTTCCCTATAATAACATCAGTTAAGTCCACGCTACTTGAAGGTACAGTCGGAACCAGGGCGGAAGTATCTTTTGTCCCGGTCTGAGAAATTGTGAAATTAAGATTCAATTTTTCTCCCGGATCATTCACTTTAGCACTTACATTGATATTACTCTCCGCTTTTTCACCGTCACAATCAGTCTTTGCCAAAATACTGAAGCTCATCATGCTCTTAAGCTTCTGTATCTCCTCAGCTGAAAGAGTACCCTGAAGAACATCATTGCTTACCAAATTGACGAAATCATCGTTTGTCATATTTATACTTACGCTGTAGCCTCCGTTTTCCTTTTCGGTAACAGTTATATATTTATCAAATGCTGCATAAGTATCGATCTGAGCTGCCAGGAAGATCGCCTCGTTGATATCAGCCTCTCCCTCTTTATGAACACCGGCTGTGAGGGCTTTTTTAAAATCCAACCCATTCGTTCCGTTCATAGCAATAAGACTTTTGAATACTTCCTTTGACGCATCGTCCATATCTGCGCTGTCTATTAATTTCTTAAGGTCAACTCTGTACCAGCTATTTCCGTTTACAGCCATAGACGCAAGCTGAACATTCGCATTCTGACTGCTCTTTGCTATCTGCTCTAAAATATCAGTCTTGAGATAAAGCACACTATCCTTTAAAACAAGGCTTGCAGAAGCATCCTTCATGCTCACTCCCATACCGTCAAAATCTAATGCAACATCTATACTTTTGGCAACGTCAGAAGCCACACTGTCAGCCTTTCCGTTCGTATTTATCTTCATACTTTCGCCGCTTCTGGTATAATCTGCCGCAAAATTAAATTCTGTTGTTTCTATATTAAAATTCGGTGTGTTAAGCTCAGTGAGCTTCGTCATATTGGGAGCAATACCCGAGAAATCATCCAGATAATCATTATAATCCATGATTATAACTGTTTCTGTATTACCGTCCCAGCCCACCTGCATACCGAACGCGTTACTCATGAAACGTATCGGAACAAGAGTTCTGTCCTGAACGATAATCATCGGAACATCCATTGTTATTGTGGACTTCGCGCCGTTCTTATCAACATAGATTGTGTCATCCATAAGAGTAAAGCTGATGTTGATATCTCCCTTTGACGCGGTCACAAGTCTATTAGAATTATCATAATTAACCGTTGCGCCCATATTTTCAAGAGCTGCTCTGAATGGTATCATGACTCTGCCTTCTGTATTAACCGGCTTCACGTCCTCATACTGAACAATTTTATCATTATACAGTATATGTATTTCAGATTTGTTTGTAATCGATTCACGGATTGCCACCGCTCTTCCGTCCGCGTGAACATTTGCCGCCGCGCAGGATAGCGTCATCGACATTGCAAGTGTCGCTGCTGCTAATTTTTTCATTATTTATCCCTCCAATAACGTAATACATATTTATTTTAGCACAAAACGAAATGCAAATCAATATTTTTATTGTTTTTTTTAGTCTGGTATGTTATATTAATTAAAGACAAATTACTTATTTAATGAAATTTTTTCAATTTTTTAAAACAAATCACGCTTTCAGAAATTCATCAGGGCAAGGAAAATGAAACGCCGGCGGATTTATAAGAGCGTGTG
Source organism: Oscillospiraceae bacterium (assembly GCA_022509025.1). GTDB lineage: Bacteria > Bacillota > Clostridia > UBA1381 > UBA1381 > Hominilimicola. Next base: position 11,003 of record JAFLUB010000018.1, read on the forward strand.
GAGGAAATTATGGCTCTTGATGCAGTTATGGTTCGCGCGCTTGTATCAGAACTTCAGGAAAAGCTCATAAACGGACGCGTAGACAAAATACACCAGCCTGAAAAGGACGAAATAACTATAAATATCCGTACTCTCAGAGACAGCTTCAAGCTTGTCCTATCGGCAAGCAGCGCGCACCCGAGAGTGCATTTTACAAGCGCCTCAAAGAAAAACCCGATAAGCGCGCCGATGTTCTGTATGCTTCTCAGAAAGCATATAGGCAGCGGTAAAATCACGGCAATTGAGCAGGTCGGCTTTGAGCGTATCATAAGGTTTTCAATAGAAAGCTATGATGAACTTGGTGACCTTACCACTAAGTATCTTATTGCAGAGATAATGGGCAGACACTCGAATATAATCCTTACTAATCAGGATATGAAGATACTTGATTGCATAAAGCATATTGATTTTACAATAAGCTCGGTACGTCAGCTTCTGCCGGGGCTTGACTACGTTACTCCCCCTGCGCAGGATAAAAGTGACCTCACCGATATAGAGAACACGGTGACTATTGATTTTTCCGCCGCTTTGCAAACTGCTGACAAGGCTATACTATCTTCCATAGCGGGAATAAGCCCCCTGACAGCGCGTGAAATAGTATACAGGGCTTTCGGCAGAACGGATGTTAAATGCGGCGAACTTACGGACAGCGGGAAAAACAAAATTCTTTATGAAACGGTAAGACTGGCAAATGCTGTAAAGGAAAACAATTTTGATGCATGTATGATTGTTAATAAAGGCTCCGGCAAGCTGATGGATTTCAGCGCGATATCTATAAGACAATATGAATCGCTTGCCGATGTCATTCCGTTTGACAGCGTCAGCGCTCTCTTGGACTCGTTTTTCTCTACGCGCGATATGCATGAGAGGATGCGGCAGAAAAGCGCCGACCTCGTCAAGCTCCTTTCAACCAATATAGAGCGAATTTCTAAAAAGCTCGTTATACTCGGGAAAACCCTGTCCGACTCTGAGAAAAAGGATAAGCATAAAGTTTACGGAGATTTGCTTATGGCTAATCTGTATTCCATAGAGCAAGGTCAGATAGTGGCGGAGATTATGAATTATTATGAGGAAAGTACTCCTGTCGTGAAGATACCGCTTGACCCACAGCTTACCCCATCGCAGAACGCGCAGAAATACTATAAGAAATACAACAAGGCAAAAACAGCCGAAATCGAAGCGGCTAAGCAGATAAAAAGCGCAAAGGCAGACCTTGAATATCTTGAAAGCACTCTGTCCGCGCTGGAAAACGCGGAAACGGAAAGCGATTTAAACGCTATACGCGCTGAGCTTATCCAGGAGGGCTATTTAAACAGAAAGGTAAATCCAAAAAAGCAGAAGCATGCTGCTTCAAAACCGATGCGCTTTGTGACCTCGGACGGATTTGATGTGTACGTCGGCAAAAACAACACACAAAACGATTATCTGACGCTTAAATTTGCAAACTCGTCTGATTTATGGTTCCATACTAAAAATATACACGGCTCACATACCGTTATAAAGCTCGGCTTAGATAAAGATGTACCGAAAACGTCCATCTATGAAGCCGCACAAATAGCGGCATATTATTCAAAAGGTCGTGATTCCTCACAGGTGCCGGTGGACTTTACGCAGATTAAAAATGTGCATAAACCAAACGGCGCAAAGCCTGGCATGGTGATATACGATAATTACAACACGGTTTACGTTACACCAAAAGAGCCTGAAAAAAAAGATTTATGATAAACAGCAATTTACAGCGGTCTCTTCAATGAAAAGAGGACCGCTTTTTTGCAGTCCTCAGAGGGGTTATATTAAAATCTTAAAAAGATATTAACCTATATTTTCGTTATATGACTTTACAAAGTCAGGATAAGCTGACGCAAGACCGTGTTCTGTCGAGTCAAGTCCCTTAATCTCATCCTCAGGCTTAGCCCTCAGGATTCCCGCCTTCTTCAGCACCATAAATACTGCTCCGCCTACTGCAGCCGCCCATGCAATCAGCGCTATAGCGCCGAGAGCCTGAACACCCAATGCCGCGAATCCGCCGCCGTGGAAAAGACCCGGAAGAAAATCACTACCCACAAGCGCTTCATCGCTTGCGAACAAACCTACAGCCAGCGTACCCCAGAGTCCGCATACACCGTGAACACTGATTGCGCCGACAGGGTCGTCAATCCTGAGCTTCGCGTCAATAAACGGGATTGCAAGGCACATAAGTATAGCGCCGACAACACCGATAATCACTGAATCAAGCGGTGAAACAACATCACATGAAGCGGTAATAGCGACAAGACCGCCGAGGATACCGTTGAGAGTCATTGAAACGTCAGGCTTTCCGTAACGGAACCATGTGAAGAACATTGACGTGATAGCCGCCGCGCATGCCGCAAGGTTCGTTGTGATAAACACCTTTGCCGCAACCTGCGCACCGCCGTCCGAAAGTCCGCCTGTCGACGCAGGGTTGAATCCGAACCAGCCCACCCAAAGGATAAGCACGCCCAGCGCGCCTATAAGGATATTGTGACCCGGGATAACGTTCGGTGTTCCGTCCTTTCTGTACTTTCCGATTCTGGGGCCTAAAATCGCGGCGCCTACAAGTGACATTGCGCCGCCGAGCATATGTACTATAGCCGAGCCGGCAAAGTCATGGAAGCCAAGCTCAGATAGCCAACCGCCGCCCCATACCCAGTGACCTGCAATCGGATAAATAAAGAGTGAAATTGCCGCGCTGTAGATGCAGTATGCTCGAAAATCCGTTCTCCCCGCAACTGCGCCGGATACAATAGTAGCCGAAGTCGCGCAGAATACAGTCTGGAAGAACAGCGCCGTATAGTCCACGTTCGCCGCGCCTGCCGCGCCGTTCATGAACATATCCCCGAACGGAATACCTATGAAGCCGTTTCCTTTTCCGTACATGATTCCGTAACCGATAACCCAGTAAATTATCGAACCGAACATAAAGTCAACTATGTTCTTCATTATGATATTACCCGTGTTCTTGCTCCTTGTGAAGCCTGCTTCAACCATCGTGAATCCGGTCTGCATGAAGAATACCAGCACACCGCCGAAAAACAGCCAGAAACAATCCACCGCTGCCGTTAATAATTCTGTACTCATAATTAATCAATCCTCCCCAAATGTATTGAATTATAATAACGCTTCTCTGTCTTCTTCGCCGGTTCTTACCTTTATAACTCTTGATACCGGAGAAATGAAGATTTTGCCGTCACCGATTTCACCCGTTCTTAATACCGAAACCGCCGTGTTCACAACATCGTCCACAGGAACCGAACACACTACCATTTCTACCTTGACCTTCGGCAGAAGATCAACGTTATATTCAACGCCTCTATACCTGTGTCTCTGTCCCTTCTGGACACCGTAACCCAAAACATTAGACACCGTCATACCGTTAATTCCGATTTCATTGAGAGCTGTCTTTAGTTCTTCAAGCTTGTTCTGTCTGGTGATAATTTCGATTTTTGTCATTTCTGCCATGACTGTTTTCCCCTTTCCTCTTAAGCAAAAAGGCGCGTCTGCCGTTATCTACAGCAAACACGCCCTTGTGCTTAAATTTTAATATAATTTCAGTCTTAAATCCGAAAAGAAAAGACGCGTTTATATTTGCATATAAACACGCCCTTGTGTCGGATTCCTTAACTATGCCGTCATTATACTCTTGCATATTTGAGTTGTCAACACATTTTTTCGATTTTGGATAACAATACAAAATAATCCGATTTCTTCAATGTGTCTTTTAGAAAATTTAAACAAACCTTGACATATTACTATAAAATCTTCACCATCTGTTGACAAACTTCTTTCGTAATGCTATAATAGTGGAAATGATTAAAAAGGAGCGGACGAGATATGTACAGCCTGAGTAAACATAGTTTAACATATTCCGGCAATCGTATTTCCCCTCTTTTTCTATTTTCCTTTAAAAAAGGCTTTTGACAATGATGTTTCTGCTCATTGTCTTTTTTTTTGGGATTATCAGCGTATATTTAGACGTATATTTATGAGAGGAGATTAGAATATGCAAGCACAGCTGATTTTGGAAAACGGTATGCGCTTTTCCGGAACGCTTTTCGGCGCGGAAAAGAATATCGTCGGAGAAGTAGTGTTCACAACGGGTATGACAGGTTATCAGGAAACACTCACAGACCCGTCGTTCGCGGGTCAGATTGTTACCATGACATTCCCGCTTATCGGTAACTACGGAATAAATCTTGAGGATATGGAGGCAAACCGCGCTAATCTTAAAGCATTCGTGGTAAGAGAAAAATGTGATTTCCCGTCTAATTTCAGAAATGAAATGAATCTTGACGACTTCCTCACCCAGCAGGGTGTTGTCGGCTTGGAGGGAATTGATACAAGAGCGCTCACAAGGGTTATCCGTGACGCGGGAACAATGAAGGGCGTTATCATGATGGGCGAGCCGCGTGACGAAGATATTGAAATTCTTATGAACTCACTCGATAACAGCCGCGTTATTATGAATACAACCACGGACGGTATTTACACAGTAAATGACATAGGCGAAAAGCACATAGCGTTTATCGACATGGGCGCGAAGCAAGGCATTATTCGTGACCTTGTAAAATGCGGCTGCCGTCTTACTGTATTCCCCGCTGACACGGCAGCGGATAAGATCGAAGCGGTAAATCCTGACATGGTATTTCTTTCAAACGGTCCCGGCGACCCGCTTGACGCGCCGGGAACGGTTGACACGGTGAAAAAGCTTATCGGTAAGTTCCCGATATGCGGTATATGTATGGGACATCAGATTATAGGCTTGGCTCTCGGCTGCAAGACAAAGAAGCTTAAATTCGGGCATCACGGCGGCAACCACCCGGTTAAAGACCTCACGACCGGCAATGTGTTTATAACAAGCCAGAACCATAACTATATCGTTTCCGATTATCCTGAGGATGTTGAGGAAACATTCATAAACGTGAATGACGGCACTTGCGAGGGCATACGGCATAAAACACTACCTATCCAGAGCGTGCAGTTCCACCCGGAAGCCTCGCCCGGACCTCTTGACACGGGTTGGCTTTTTGAGAGATTTTTAAAGGAGGTAATGTAAGATGCCTTTAGATAAAAGTATAAAGAAGGTACTTGTCATAGGCTCAGGTCCTATCGTTATAGGACAGGCGGCGGAATTTGACTATTCCGGCACTCAGGCGTGCCAGGCAATAAAGGACGAGGGTATTGACGTTGTGCTTGTAAACTCAAACCCTGCTACTATAATGACAGACCGCGGCATGGCTACCAATACATATATTGAGCCGCTCACCGCGGAATACGTTGAAAAGATTATTCAAAAGGAGCGTCCCGATTCAATAATCGCGGGCATGGGCGGCCAGACAGGTCTTAATCTTGCCTGTGAGCTTTACGACAAGGGCGTATTTGAAAAATACAATATGAGAGTCATAGGCACATCTATCCCCTCCATTAAAGAGGGTGAAGACCGCGACAGCTTCAAGCGTCTTATGGAGCGCACCAATCAGCCTATCGCGCCTTCCGAGATAGTTACAGACCTCGAATCCGGTCTTGAATTTGCCAATCAGATTGGCTATCCCGTTATAGTACGTCCCGCGTACACGTTAGGCGGCACGGGCGGTGGTATTGCGGAAGACGCTCAGGAGCTTGAAACGATACTTTCGCAAGGGTTACACCTTTCGCGCGTCGGTCAGGTTCTTCTTGAAAAGTCGATAAAGGGCTGGAAAGAAATAGAGTTTGAGGTCATGCGTGACGGCGCCGGTAACTGTATCACAGTCTGCTCAATGGAAAACGTTGACCCTGTCGGAGTCCACACAGGCGACTCGATAGTTGTCGCTCCGGCTCTTACTCTTGCGGACAAGGAATATCAGATGCTTCGCAAAGCGGCTATTGATATAATCAATTCAATAAATATAAAGGGCGGCTGCAATGTTCAGTTCGCTCTTGATCCCGAAAGCTTCAACTACGCCGTTATAGAAATCAATCCGCGTGTGAGCCGCTCATCGGCGCTCGCGTCTAAAGCGACCGGCTACCCAATCGCGAAAATAGCGGCAAAAATTGCGCTCGGATATAATCTTGACGAGATAAAGAACGCAGTTACTGGTCAGACATACGCGTGCTTTGAGCCGGCTATTGACTATATCGTAACGAAAATACCGAAGTGGCCGTTTGATAAATTCTTCGGCGCTAAGCGTAATCTTGGTACAAAGATGATGGCAACCGGTGAAATAATGGCGATAGGCAACACGTTTGAATCATCTCTTTTAAAGGGAGTGCGTTCTCTTGAAATAAACCAGTACACTCTCGAAAGACAATCATCTAAGCTCAGGTCAACAGTTGAGCTCAAACAGAGAGCAATCGTGCCCGATGATGAAAGACTGTTTGATTTAGCGGAGCTTATACGCAGAAACTACAACATGGAAAAGCTTGCTGAAATTACAGGCATGGACCCGTTCTTCCTGAAAAAGATTAAAAATATTGTTGAAGCTGAGGAAGAACTGAAGAAATACAAGTTCAGTGACCTCAATTATGAAATACTTAAAAAGTACAAGAAGATGGGATTTTCGGACAAGGGTATCGCAGAGCTTGTCGGCTGTCATGCAGATGAAATCTTCAATCTTCGTAACACACTGGGAATCACACCGGTATATAAAATGGTTGATACCTGCGCCGGAGAATTTGAAGCTGTTTCACCGTATTACTATTCCACGTATGATGAAACGACAGAGTCATTCCCGTCCGACAAAAAGAAGGTTATTGTTATCGGTTCAGGTCCTATAAGAATCGGTCAGGGTATAGAATTTGATTACTGCTCTGTCCACAGCATTCTCGCGCTTGAGAAATCGGGAGTTGAAACGATTATTATAAACAACAACCCCGAAACTGTCAGCACGGACTTTGACACCTCCGATAAGCTTTATTTTGAGCCGCTTACCGAGGAGGATGTTTATAACATAATACTTCTTGAAAAGCCTGACGGCGTTATACTTCAGTTCGGCGGTCAGACAGCCATTAAACTTGCGAACTTCCTTGAAAAAATGAATGTTCCGGTTCTCGGTACCCAGCCGAAATATATTGACGAGGCGGAGGACAGAGAAAAATTCGATGAAATGCTTGAAAAGCTCAACATTAAGCGTCCCAAGGGCAAGGCTGTATGGAGCGTTAAGGAAGGCGTTGAGGAAGCGAACAAATTAGAATATCCTTTGCTTGTTCGTCCGTCCTATGTTTTAGGCGGTCAGGGTATGGAGATTACAAGAAATGAAATCGACCTTGTCCGTTATCTCACGGACGCGTTCGCGAAGGACGCTAAAAATCCGGTTCTTATTGACCGGTACTTAGGCGGCCGCGAAATAGAAGTTGACGCTATATGTGACGGTACAGACGTGCTTATTCCGGGTATTATGGAGCATCTTGAAAGAGCCGGCGTACACAGCGGCGACTCAATTTCAATTTATCCGCCGCAAAATATCAGTCATAACATTGTGGATAAAATCATTGACGTGACATACAGGATAGCGATTGAACTAAAGGTTATAGGAATGATAAACATTCAGTTTATTGAGTTCCGTGACGAGCTTTATATTATAGAGGTGAATCCGCGTTCAAGCCGTACCGTTCCGTATATAACAAAGGTTACGAATGTTCCGGTTATAGACATAGCGACAAACATAATGCTCGGCAAAACGCTCAAAGAAATGGGATATTCAACAGGTATCGCTCCTGAGACAAACACGGTAGCAATCAAGGTGCCTGTATTCTCAACGGAAAAGCTGCCGCGCGTTGAGGTAAGCCTCGGTCCTGAGATGCGTTCTACCGGCGAGGTTCTGGGCGTTGGACACAGCTTCACGGAAGCGATGTACAAGGGCTTTGTTGCGGCGGGTACTACAATACCGAAGCCCGGTTCAACAATCCTTGTTACAGTACGTGATCTTGACAAGGAAAACTTCCTGCCAATCGCTAAACAGTTTGCTATGTTCGGCTGTAAGTTTGTTGCAACGTCAGGCACGGCAAAGCTTTTAGAGGCAAACAACATTCCCGTTCAGGTTGCAAAGAAGATTTCAGAGGGTGTTCCCAACGTCCTTGATGTAATCAGGAGCGGAATGATTGACCTTATAATAGATATTCCAAAGAAGGGCAATGACGCGCATTCGGACGGATTTAAGATAAGACGTACCGCGACGGAATGTTCGGTATCTATTATGACAAGCCTTGACACCGTAAAGGCGCTTACTGACGTAATGGAGAAGCGGTATACAGCTGATTTGGTTAATATAGTTTCTCTTTCGGATATAAAATAACCTGTTGTGTTTCGAAATAGATCCAAGGGACTGATTCGATTTAGATGCAGAACGGACAAAACTCACCCGACGGCGTACGAGGGTACTCCGAGTGGTGAGTTTTGTTCGTAGTTTAAAGGCTTTTCATAATATATTATGCCTTTAAACGGTCTGCGCTAAATCGGGCAGTCACTTAGTCAAATCTATGGCGCATTATATGCAAGAATATTCGTATATAGATTTTTTTATATTCACCTTTTTTCATGCAGCGGAATATTGGATGTGTTATCCCGAAGCTTTCAGGCGTCTCTTTTGCAAATATATCCGCTATCTCCTTTATCCTCTCATATCTCTGTTTCCTTGGAATGTTAGTGTGCGGATTAAACAGAGCGCAAAGACTTGAAAATGTTTTCTGGAAATAGTCGCGGTAAATTATATCGCGCACCTCAATATTATCTGTATTCCATGCGTAAACAATATCAAGCATATACTTTGTATGTTCCCTCACAGTGTCAAACATATCAAAACGGTATTTATCCCAGAAGCGGCGGCAGGTGTTTGTATAGTACCTGCAAAGCACATCGCCTGTTAATGAGAAGCTCTCTATATGGCTTACATATCGCGCGATAAACACATCGTCCTCGCCATAGCGTATAGACGGAAACTCTATGCCATGCTCTCTGATTATACTCATTTTATACAGCTTATACCACGGCGCGCCCTGTATCCCCTCTTCTCCTAACATAATCAGCTGCTTACCATAATCGACGCGCGCTTCTTCTCCGGTCCGACAGAACCCATCCTTTTTCACTATAGTTCTTGTTATCTTCTTTCCATCGAACATCTCAAAGCCGCAAGCAACAAGGTCGGTATTTTTTTCCTCTAAAACCTGTACAAGCCTTTCGATTGTATTGGGCTTAATATAGTCGTCCATATCAAAGAAATAGACGTAGTCGCCCGTAGCTTTACGCAGAGCAAGGTTTCTTGCTTTTCCCGGTCCTTCGTTATTCTTGCTGAACACCGCTATGCGTCTGTCTTTATCAGCAGCGGCAAGGCATTTCAGATATGTTTTATCCTTTGAGCCATCGTCTATTATAATTATTTCAAGATTTTCATACGTCTGCCCCGTTATACATCCGAGTCCGTCCTCAATCCAGTCCTCCATGTTATAAACGGGAATTATTATACTTACCTTTTTCATATTTTAACCTCAAGTATTTCCTTAATCGCATTGAAATTACGTTCACTGTTACTCTTATCACGCAACGTGAAGAAGCCGTTTATTCTGTCCAGATACTCCCCGCTTACCTTTGCGCCGCGTTCAAGTATTTCCTTAAGTTCCGTAAATACATCATTTTCCTCAAAAACAACCTTGCCGAACGCGTCAGTTTTATATGTGAAATATCCCTGACCATAATGCTGTTTACGGAAATCCGCCTCGTCAAACTGGTAGAAAATCATAGGTTTTTCCATATATGCATAGTCAAAGAACACACTCGAAAAATCAGTTATCAACACGTCCGAATTTATCAGAAGCTCCTGAACAGTACAATCCTTAAATGATTTTATCTTCACTCTGCCTTCCGATTCAAAACAGTCGATAAACTTCTGCATCTCCATATGCGGATAGAAAAGAAGCTCATAGTCGAATTTTTCAAGAAGCTCCTGAAGCTTTTCACTTTTCAGCAGATGCGAAAATGTTTTATAATATCTGCTTTCCATAAATGTTTTTTTATCCGCGCCGGTAAGATTATAGCGCCATGTGGGCATTAAAAGTATCTTTTTAGATGGTGATTGTATCTTATACAAATCGTCATAACGGCAAAGTCCGAGCATTTGAACAACTCCCGGAGGATAGCCGTAATTATTACTTATGTATTCATATTCCGGCTTTGCCGAGCATACAAACAAATCAATATTCACATTGTCATTGTACAGGTATGTAAGATTATCCTTGATAATTCCGTGCTGAAGGAATATCTTTTTCCCTTTTACAAGTCCCATTTTATCGGCGCGCACGAAAAAGTCGATATACGGAGTAAATCCCATTATGTGCGTGCTTATCTTCACCTTTGACACTATCAGGGAAATGAAATGCTCAAATCCAGCATAGTCTATAACTCTGCCAAGCTTTTTAACAGCTTCTCTGTCCGGTGAATCCTTGCTTATAACATACGCAATATTTATTTCCTTGTGATGCTCCGTTATATACTTGAAAAGATAATAACCGTTATCTCGCGCATCTATACCACGTTCAGCTATAAGCCATAAATCAGTGTATTTCTCTTTTCTTCTTACAAACGGCGCCACAGCGGCGGCCGCCGCATATTTCAGGGCGCAGGAAATATACCGCGCTAACTTATGGAAAAAAAGCTTTGCATTCATTTATATTCCCTCCCTGATGTATGTAATATTGATTCAATTATATATTTGCAGAACGCGAACGCGTTCGACACCGCTCGCGCGAAAGCGCGTTGTGGCGCGCAAAGTATGATTCAATGTTCTCTAAGGTGTCAAAATCTTTGATTTTGGTAACACCCTGAGGTTATTATACCAAAAAATAATATTATTTTCAATATAAAAATGAGCATTCATGCAGAATGCTCATTAATATTTTTACGCTGTTTCAAGAAGCTTATCTATTGTCGCAAGCTTTACGCAGGTTACGAATATTTCACAAGCCTGCTTTAATTCCTCTGTTGACGGATATGTAGGCGCGATACGTATGTTTGAATCGCGCGGGTCCTTGCCGTACGGGTAGGTCGCTCCGGCAGCGGTCATGATAACTCCCGCATCCTTACACAGGCTAACTACCTTCTTGGCGCAGCCGTCTATTGTGTCAAAGCTGATGAAATATCCGCCGTTCGGCTTTGTCCAAGTCGCTATATCCAGTTCTCCTATTTCCCTGTCAAGCGTGTCAAGCACAGCCTCAAACTTAGGTCTTATAATCGCTGCATGCTTCTTCATATGTTCCATCATGCCGTTAAAATCACCGAAGAAACGAGTGTGACGAAGCTGATTAAGCTTGTCATGACCGATAGTCTGGATAGTCAGCTGCTTCTTGATAAATTCCAGATTTGCTTTTGACGCGGAAATAGCAGCTATACCCGACCCTGGGAATGTAACCTTGGAGGTTGAGCAGAACTTAAATACCATATCAGGATTTCCCGCTTTTGCGCATTCTTCAAGTATCTCAATTATATGATCCTGCTTATCCTCATACAGATGATGTATGCAATATGCGTTATCCCAGTAAATTCTGAAATCCTCAGCCGCCGGCTTAAGTCTTGCAAATCGTCTTACCGTCTCGTCTGAATATGTAATACCGGACGGGTTTGAATACTTAGGCACGCACCAGATACCCTTGATTGACGCGTCCTTGGAAACCAAATCCTCAACCATATCCATATCAGGACCTTCTGAGTTAGTTGGTATATTTATCATTTCAATGCCGAAAAATTCAGTTATCGCAAAATGTCTGTCATAACCGGGCACAGGACAAAGGAACTTAACCTTGTCAAGCTTCGCCCACGGAGTTGAACCCATAACGCCATGCGTCATAGAACGCGCAACTGTGTCATACATTACATTAAGACTTGAATTTCCGTATATTATGATATTCTCCTCAGGGCACTCTATCATAGCGCTTAAAAGTCTCTTTGCCTCGATTATACCGTCAAGCACACCGTAATTACGGCAGTCCACACCTTCCTCGCCCACAAGCTTATGCGATCTTGAAAGCGTGTCTATCATTTCCATGGAAATATCGAGCTGTTCAGTATTTGGCTTACCGCGGGACATATCAAGCTTAAGCCCCATAGCCTTCAGCTCCTCATATTTCGCGCTGACCCCCTCGCGCTCCTTTAAAAGTTCTTCTTTTGACATTTCTTTATATTTCACTATAAAAACCCTCCATACTCTATATTCATCATATTATACCACAATAATGCTTGTTAGTCAATTGTAACTATTTCACGACAAATTTGTACGCTGTTGTGAAACTGTATTCCTCTCCCTTTCTGAGAATCGGAGACGGATAATGACTATGCGCCATAGCATTTGGAAAATACTGCGTTTCAAGACAAAATCCGCAATGAACGCCGTATTTTGCCCCGTCCTTATACGTTCCTTCTTTAAGTCCGTTAGACGTATAAAGCTGCATTGCCGGCTTATCTGTATAAACCTCCATGCAGATACCGTTTTCTTCGCACATCGCCGCTCCTGCAAGACGGTATCCCCTTCCCTCAATAACGAAGTTATGGTCGAAGCCGCCAAACATCTCTATCTGCTCAAAATCCGCGCCAATATCCTGTCCTATAGGCTTCGGAATTCTGAAATCAAACGGCGTTCCGAGTACGCTGAGTACCTCCCCCGTAGGCATACACTCGCTGTTATTAGGTGTATAAAATGCGGAATTTATCTGTAAAACCTGATTGTCTATTGTTCCGCTTGCGTGTCCCGCAAGATTAAAATACGCGTGGTTGGTAAGGTTGACAACCGTATCCTTATCCGAAACAGCTTTGTAGTCTATTTTAATCGCGTTATCCGATGTGATAGTATACGTTACAGTTACCTTAAGCGTTCCCGGGAATCCCTCTTCGCCGTCAGGCGAAGCAAGGGAAAGAATAAGTGAAGGCTCATTGCCGTCAACAGCTTCCGCGTCCCATACCTTTTTATCAAAGCCTGTTATTCCGCCATGAAGGCTGTTATTGCCCTCGTTTTTACCCACGGCGTATTCTGTCCCGTCAAGCTCAAACTTTGCTCCCGATATTCTGTTTGCGTGTCTGCCGATAAGCGCGCCGAGATAGCCGTCATTATGCAGATAATCATCTATACTTTCACGTCCTAAAACAACGTCAGTTTTTACGCCGTTTCTGTCGGTAACGTAAAGATTTTTAAGTATTCCGCCATATGTAATGATTTCCGCGCTTAAACCGTTATTATTGTCAAGCAGATATGAATCGACCGTTTTCCCATCGGGTGTTTGTCCGAAGTCTGTTCTTGTTATTGACATATAATCATTCCTTTCAAATAAAAATCAATTTGTTTAATGTGCAAAAAAAGAGCCAATAAAGGCTCTTTTTCGTTTCTTACGCTAATTTTGCAAGCTTAAGAGCAAGCTGTGACTTCTTTCTTGCGGCGTTGTTCTTGTGAAGAATACCGCGGCTGACGCCCTGGTCAAGCTTCTTTGAAGCCTCGTTGAAAAGTGTCTTAGCATTTTCCTTATCACCTGCTGCAACGGCAGCCTCGAACTTCTTAATTGCAGTTTTAAGAGCAGTTCTGTGTGACATATTGATAAGAGTCTTCTTTTCTGTTACCTTAACTCTTTTCTTCGCCGATTTAATATTTGGCACTTTTTACACCTCCAAAAATTTAATAGTATAACACCTTAGCATTATATACTACTTAGGAGGTAATTGCAAGCTTTTTTTTCATATTTTTAATGTTTTATCTATTTTAACCAAAACATGCTTGTTTTTTTCTGTTTTAACAGTGGCATTTTATGTAAACTGACTATGTTTTCATCCGCTACATTTCAAGCATTGCTTTATAATAGTCCAGACTTGTGAAATTCCGGTCTGTCTGCAATGCTATATATTGCTCGCTGAGTTTCCCCATAGTTTTCAGTATATCGTCGCTTGCGTTAAACGCAAGCATTTTTTTATCATCGCAGGAAATTATATAGTCAAGCGCGCGGTAAAGTGTTTTATTTATTTTCACAATGTAATTACCGCCGCACTCTTTACACACCATGCCGCCTTTTAACAGGTCAAACGCGAATACATCCGTCTTCCCGCACGATGCGCAGCCGCGCAGGGACGGCATATAACCTCCGGCGCACATAAGCTTCATTTCATACACCGTTTTAACCTTTTCCATACTCTCATCCCTGTATGAAAGAGCATACACACTGTTCAGGAACAAGTGGAGAATACGCGCATCAGGATTATCCGAACCCAGCAGACTATATGTTATATCAGCAAGATACACACACAGTGATAATTTCTTTATATCCTCGGAAACAGGATAAAACGCGTCAATAGTATCAATGGAATTAATCGTCATAATATCCTTATTCGCGCCCTTATAGAAATTAAAATCGGCGTAGCAAAGAAACTGGCTTGATGCGCTCGCTTTGCTTTTCGACTTCTTCACACCGTAGCTTACAGCCTTTACAATTCCGTATTCCTCTGTGAAAATGCTGAGCATTCTATGCCCTTCACCATAGTCAGACTGTTTTATGATAATACCTCTTGCTCTGATTTCTGCCATATATCTTCCTTATCCTCTTGTGACACCGGTTCTGCGGTCGATTTATATAAAAGATATGCCTCTATATCTCCGGTACGCGCAAATGTTTCCCATGAAATTCTGTTTAGTTCGTTCATAACCATCCCTCCGAAAAAATATGTTGTCCGTATATCTTTATGTTTTTCATTTTTTCAGTGGTTATACTGACACTATTTTCTATTCGTTTGTATAGCCGAAGTTCTTGATTAAAAAGTCGCTGTTTCTCCAGTCTGATTTTACTTTCACCCAAAGCTCAAGATAAACTTTCTTTTCAAGCATTTTCTCGATGTCTCCCCTCGCCATTGTTCCGACTTTCTTCAGCATTTCTCCGTTCTTGCCGATAACAATTCCCTTATGCGATGCCTTTTCGCAGTAGATTGTCGCGTAAATATTGGTTATTTTCGGCTTTTCCTGCATTTTCGTGATTTCTATCGCTATGCCGTGCGGAACCTCCTTATCAAGAAGCCACAGAAGCTTTTCACGTATAATCTCCGCCGCAATCTGCTTTTCCGGCTGATCTGTTACCATGTCCGCGTCATAAAACTCCGGTCCTTCCACCAGATAATCTTCTATATCATGGAGAAGTATATCCACTCCGTCATTATTTTTCGCGCTTATGGGCACGATTGAATCAAATTCGTGTATACTCGAATAATCCGCGATTATCGGCAAAAGTTCTTCTTTACGCATCAGGTCAACCTTATTGAGCACAAGAATACACGGAACTCCCGCTCTTGATATATCCAAAGCAATTTTTCTTTCCATGTCCTGTATTCTTCTGCTTGCGTCAACCACAAATATAAGTACGTCCGTATCACCTATACTATCATTTGCGACATTTACCATATACTCTCCCAGCTTGTTATGGGGATTGTGTATTCCTGGCGTATCGGTAAATATTATCTGTTCTTCATCCGTTGAATAAATAGCAAGTATTTTATTTCTTGTTGTCTGCGGCTTATCTGATATTATTGCGATTTTCTGTCCAACTATCGCGTTTAAAAGTGTTGATTTGCCAACGTTCGGCATTCCGATTATTGCCGCAAAACCTGATTTAAAATTTTTCTTCTTCATAATTTTCTCCTATATCTCGTGTTATTCCAAGGCTCATGAGGACTTTATCCTGTTTTTCGCACATTATCCGCTCCCCGTCCTCATCATCGACATGGTCATATCCCAAAAGATGCAGCATTGAATGCGCCGTTAAAAATGATACCTCTCTCAGGAGACTGTGTCCGAACTCCTTTGCCTGCTCTTTTGCGCGTTCCATTGATATAACTATGTCTCCGAGCATAATATACTCTCCGTCCGTTTCATAGTCACCCTCCGCATTGCCGTCTTCATCAAATTCCAGCATCGGGAACGACAAAACATCAGTTACTCTGTCAATATCACGCTGCTCTTTATTTATTTCGCGTATTGCGGCATTATCCACAAGCGTAATGCTTATCTCGGCATCAAAGTCACATTCCTCCTCAAGCATTACTCTTTCGCACACGTCATATACTGCCTTTTCTATATCTGCGGTTACAGCCACTTTATCCTGTTCATTTTCAAGTATTATATCAACCATTCTGCTTCCTCTTGTTTCTTCGTCTTTCCTGTTCCTCATCGTATTTAGCGTACGCTTTTATAATCTGCTGCACGAGCGGATGACGTACAACGTCTTTTTCCGTGAACGCGCAAAAGGCTATGTCGTCGATATTTTTAAGTATCTTCATCGCCTCTTTCAGTCCTGAGCGCTTTTCTCCGGGCAAGTCAATCTGCGTGATATCGCCGGTGACTATCGCCTTTGAGCCGTAACCGATACGCGTCAAAAACATCTTCATCTGCTCCGGCGTTGTATTCTGCGCCTCGTCCAGAATAATAAACGCATTATCAAGCGTTCTTCCGCGCATGTAAGCAAGCGGCGCAACCTCTATCACGCCCTTTTCCTGATAACGTATAAATCCCTCGCCTCCGAGCATTTCATACATTCCGTCATAGAGCGGTCTCAGATACGGGTCAACCTTGTTCTGTAAGTCTCCCGGAAGAAAGCCCAGCTTTTCACCGGCTTCCACGGCAGGTCTTGTGAGGATAATTCTGTTTACTTCCTTGCTTCTCAGCGCCGTTACCGCTTTTGCAACCGCGAGATACGTCTTACCCGTACCGGCAGGACCTATTCCGAACACTATAGTATTATTCTCTATAGCGTCCACATATTTTTTCTGTCCCAGCGTCTTGGTCTTTATCGGGTGTCCCTTAGCGCTTACCGCAATACAGTCATCGCCCATCAGCTTTATATCTATTCCGCCGTTTTCCTGTACCATCGTTATTGCGTACAGAACCTTCTGCGTATCTATCGCTTCACCCTGCTCTATAATCTGCATTAAAAGATTTACGACCTGCCCCGCTTTTTCTACATCGTCCTCTTCGCCTGTAAGACGCAGCGCGTTATCTCTCGCCGAGATATTGACGGAAAGCGCCTTTTCAAGCATTTTCACGTTTTCATCAAAATTACCGAACAGGGATGATAAATCAACCCCCTGCGGCACTTCTATCTGTCTGTTTATCAAAAATTTTCCTCTCCTTTATCTTATTCGCCGCTAAGCGGCTGTTCTGTAGCTATATTCTGAATAAATTTCATGCTAAGCGTTACTTTTATTGTTTCATTATCTGTTTTTTCGTATTCAATATTTTCATCTGTCAGTTCGCTTAGCGGCGTGAGATTTGACGATATTTTTTCTTCAAGGTCATTTTTCGCAAACTCAACCGCTGTTTCTATACTCAGAGGCTCCCGATTTACCGTTACCTCGTCATATTCTATAACGTCAAGCGCAATTCCCGTATATCCGAAAAACGGGACAGATAGCTCATGACGCCTTTCCTCTGTGTCATATTCGTCATATTTAACCTTACTGAACGGGAAATTAAAAGCTTTACCCAAAAACTCTACTGCAAAGCACCTTTTATTTTTACCCGTTGGAGTTCTTGTTTCATAGTACAGCTTATATTCCCCGGACTTTTTATGCGTGGTATATGCCTCTACCTCCGCCATAGAGTGAACATATATGTACTCTTCGGGCTTTTCTGCTTTATAAACGCCTACTTTGCCTGAAACAATCACATCTCCCGCGCTGACGGCGTCACCCTCTTTTAGCTTTTTTTCACCGTTTTTCACGGTCATTTTCTTTATAACTCCGTCACAAGCCGCGACAATGTCGCACGGAGTTTTTTTATCAATAACGTTAGGCGCAATAATCTGCTCATATATCTCCACTCTCGCCTTAGCGCCCTCGATATATACCCATGCCCAAGCGATATTATCCGTATCGTTTATTATCGCTTTTTTTATCTCCATGCCTTCGGGCAGCTTACTCTTTAACGCTCCGCTCCTGACTCCTATTCTGTCAAGAGTTTCCATAATGCTGTTTATATCGCTGTTTTCCACACCGTTAATTTCAACAAGCCATATAAACCGCGTCGAAGCCGCGCAAATGCAAATTGCAAGAATTACGGACGCAAGAAAAACGTATCTTTTCCGATAAGCGCGTATTTTATATATAAGCCCGTGCTTTTCCTTTATTCTTACCTTGACACCGCACTTCTTTGCAACCGGACGCAGTTTTAAAAATCCGTCTATGGAAACAGACATCTCCAGACCGTTTTCACGCGGCAAAACATTCCATACAGGTATTCCGCGCCTTAAGCAAATGTTAAGAAAGCGTTCAGCGCCCTTTCCGTATATTCTTATTATAACATATCCCAAAAGAAATTTAAAGAACTTATTGAACATTTTTTACACCCTTTTTCATATTTGGTATTCTATACCTGAAAATGTGCCGGATATACGTACGTCTTCAAGACGTATACGGTCTATTACGAGGTTCTTTCCGCGTATTCTGATAATACCTATTTCGGTGGAAAGACGTATTTCCCTGTCCGTATACACAAGTATACCCTTATGATTTTCTATATATATTTCTTTATCGCCTGAGATAGTCAGGCGCGGAATGTTCATAATAACATCCTTCGGCACTCCCCACGCGTCCGCAATCGTCTCTGAAAAGCGTTTTCTCATCTACATCAGCTCCTGAATATAATTTATGAAAAATAAACGGTTTTAAGTACAAAAAACAAATCATATAATTTATTACTCGTCTAAAATTAACCTTGATACAGGAAAACAGGCGTAGCAATAAAAATGGGCTGATAGGAGATTTAAAAATGAATATAAAAATAAAAAAATTATTGATTTATGTATTCGCTGTAGGTACGGTTGTACTTCTCGTCACAAACGCATCAGACTCGATAATCTATGCCCGTGACGCGATTAATATATGCTTTGAGATGATTGTGCCGACGCTGTTTCCCTTTTTTATCTGCTCAGGCATTCTTATCTATTCCGGCTTCTGCGAGCTTCTGGCAAAGGCGTTCCGATTTTGTATGTATCCCCTGTTCCGGGTAAGCCCCGCCGGCAGCAGCGCGTTTATATTAGGGATTATAAGCGGTTATCCCCTGGGCGCTATAACAGCCGGTGAGCTATATGCAAACAGCTATCTCTCAAAGAGCGAGGCTGAAAGACTTCTTGCATTCTGCAACAACTCCGGTCCGCTGTTTATTTTAGGCTCTGTCGGTATCGCGATTTACGCCGATATACGGTATGGAATTGTTCTTTACATAGCGCATATCATAGCCGCGCTGACAGTTGGCATACTGTTCCGCTTCTACGGCAGAAACCGCCACAGCGCACCGCCGACAAGAATGACTACACCTGAGCGAAGCGTGGGAGAAATATTTGATATCTCTCTGCAAAACGGTATACGCAATATTCTGACAGTGTGCGGCGCGGTACTCTTTTTCAGCGTCATTTCAAGGCTTTTTATGGATTTGCTTCCCGTAAGCGGAAATTTATACGCAATGCTTTCCGGCGTTATGGAATTTGTAACGGGAACGGTGAATGTGTCGGGACTCAACATTTCAATCATGCAAAAGCTTGTTATGACCTCTATCATAGTGGGTTTCGCCGGCATAAGCGTTCACGCTCAGGTTATGGCGGTTATAGCAAAATATAACCTGAGCCTTGCGCCGTATATCGTGGGCAAGGCTCTGCATGGCGTTATTGCAGGATTGTATATGGCTATATATCTGTACTTCAATCCTATCACCGAAGCAGTGTTTAAACCTTCCATAAGCGGCTCATTTGCGGCTGTTTCCGCATTTGAAGCGATTACCGCCATAATTGCCGTGACAATGTGTATCATATGCGCTGTGGCACTGTATGTAAAAAATTACAGAATGCAAAAGGGACACTAAAGCATTTAGCGTCCCTTAAAGTCATTTTATACAGGATTTATCACAGACAACGCGGAGCGTTCCTTTACGAAGTGTTCATTAAAGCGTTTTTCAACGTCCTCAAATGTTACTGTCTTATACACATCGTAGTAATTAAAATAGTCGATATCCATAAATAATAGCTGCATAAACGTAGTCGCATAATCCTCGACATCGTTTTGCGAGCGGATATATTCGCCCCACATAACCTTTTTCATTCTCTCGAACGCGTCTTGGTCAAGTCCGTCTTTTCTTACTCTTTCCACTTCGCCCATAACAGCGTCATAAACCGCTTTCGGGTCGGAGCTTTCGCCGTCTATAGAGGAATATCCATAGGACGGCTGCATGGTGTATTCAAGTGAAAATCTGTTATTGATAAGCCCCTTTTCGTAAAGCTCCTTATAGAGCTTTGAACTCTTTCCGAAAAGCATCTTTAAAAGAATATTCATTTCAATACTCTTCTTCAATAACTCCTTACCACCGTATCCTGTATCGGTATCCTTAAAGCCCATCATAAACAGCGGCATTGCAACGCTCAGACTCTGCTCCGCGTAATCCTTTGCTATTTCTTTTGGTTCCTCAGGATAAATCTTTTTTATTTCCTCCTCAAACGGTTCATTCTTCTTAACGCCGTCCTCAATTACCTTAGCTATTTTCTCAGCGTCCGCTTTGCCGACTACGACAATTGACATATTAGACAGGTTATAGAAGGTATTATAACACTTATACAGATATTCGGGAGTGATATAGCTTATACTCTCT
Source organism: Oscillospiraceae bacterium (assembly GCA_022509025.1). Taxonomy (GTDB): domain Bacteria; phylum Bacillota; class Clostridia; order UBA1381; family UBA1381; genus Hominilimicola. The sequence continues at coordinate 31,675 of JAFLUB010000018.1, forward strand.
ACCGTACCGGCTATTTCCTTTTTAACGGGATGATTCTGATACAAACAGTTCAGGAAATTGAAGAACAGCTTCCAGTTTCCGCTGTCATCATACATTCTTATCTCCTGTCCTATTATCCCCTGTTCCTTCTGCACGCTCTCATCCGTGAAATACGGACTCTGCACATAATCCATAAGCGCCGCAAGATTCTCCTCTACGTTGGCGGTTGCCGAAAACAGATACGCTGTTATGTTAAAAGAGGTAAACGCGTTAGCGTTTCCGCCGTACTTTGAAAACTTATCGAATACATTGCTTCCGTCCGGCTGGTCGAACATCTTATGCTCCAGATAATGCGCTATTCCGTCAGGAACCTCTGTAGCTTCTGTTTCTCCGGGCACAACAAACTTTGAATCAACAGAGCCGTAGCGCGTGCCGAAAATCGCATATGTCTTACTGTAATCCTCTTTAGGGATTATATACACGCCCAGTCCCGAGGAATGCTTTCCATAATACATTTCTTCGCCTGTGATGTTGTTTTTTATATGATTTAACTTCACGTTAACCCTCCTTTCCTGTTAGAAAATATACCGTATCGAGTTCTATATTGCTTGCCACACGCTTCACGTCCTCAATGGTTACACGGCTTATTTTATCCTTTAATTCGTCTATATTATAATTTGTACCCGCTATTTTCTCGCTGAGATAAAAGAACTGAATAGCGTTCTGGTCATCATTATATGATTCAAGTTCATTGATAAGCGCGTTCACGCTTGATTCAAATTCAAGGTCAGATATATCTCCTTTTTTCACATTGTCAAGCTGAACAAGTATTTCATCATAAGCCTTCTCGAAATTCTGGAATTCAATTCCGGCATTAACGAACATTATGCCCTTATTTCTTACGGTACTGCTTGAAGCGTAGTAGCAAAGGCTCAGCTTCTCACGCACGTTGTTAAACAGCTTACTGTGAGCGCCGCCGCCGAAAATACTATTCGTTACCATAAGCGGTACATAATCCGCGCTGTCCGCCGCTACACCGGTTCTAAATCCCATACTCAGCTTACCCTGAACAACATCCATATTATCAGTTATACGCTTTACATCGCCATGACCTTCAAAGATTGAAGTTTTTACTATATTCGCTTCTTCAAAATTCAGCTTTGATGTGTATTTCTTTATTTCCTCACCAAGCGCGTTTATATCCGCATCGCCGCACACGTAAATATCCATAGCCGAAGAAGTTATTATTTTTTCATAGTGCTTTCTGAGTTCGTCCGCTGTTATTGCTTCAACCCCTTCTTTTGTGCCGAGCCTTGACAGAGCAAAGCTCTCGCCCTTGCACATTTCCTCTGAGCAGCGAAGCTGAGCATACTGTCTTTTATCGTTCATCTCTGCCGTTATACGGTCAGACGCGTTTTTCTTCTCCTGCATAACCGTTTCATCATCAAACGCGTCAGGCTCAAACAATACTGACATCATGAGTTTTATACCGTCCGCTGTAAGCGGTTCTTTATCAGGCGCGTATTTATCGGAAATTGTTTCAAATCCGAAATATATGATATGGTCATCGCCGCGCTTTAAAATACCCGTGCCGAGACTTGCCCCATACAGGTTTTCAAGGTACTTTGCGACTGCGCTGCTGTCCGGGCAAAGCTTGCAGCCCCTTTTCATTACATACGGCAAGACCGCGTTTTTTGAAGCCTCATCAGCGCTCAGCGCACGGTGTATATATACGCCTATTGATGTGGTCTTCAGCTTCTTCATAGGCACATAATAGAGATTGATATTATCATTTATCTTTAAACTTTCCATTCAGATTTTCCTTTCCTGTTATTTTACATAAATCTCCGTCAATATAAATTGAAACGTGGAAAAAGCTGGCCGCAAATTGCATTTGCTGCTCGCCCATGCATTTCGGAGCCAAGCAGATTGCCCTTTTGAGGAACGCAGTCGTATGCAGATACGCGGGGTTCCGAGAAAGGGTGAGATGCGCCGTTTATCTTTCACGTGATACTATTATTTTACTCCTTTTTTATATATATGTCAACCTATATAGCTTTCTACATCACGCAAGGTTATGCCATGATGCAGCGCGAGGTTTATACCGTTAGCAACTGTTTTGGCGGCGCGTTCAATAACCAAATCTATATCGTTTGTGGTTACCATTAAAGGTGTCATTTCATCAGGTATCTTCACCTTTGATATAGTCGCCGCATCTATAACGGTCGGAACTCCTATAGCTATAACCTTTGTTCCCGTTGTTTCCTCGTTAAGCCCTTCACGGTTATTTCCCACTCCGGCGCCCGGCTGTATACCGGCATCTGAAATCTGTATAGTATTGCTTACCCGCTCAACAGACGCGGCGGCTAACGCGTCCACAGCTATTATAAGATGAGGTTTGACCTTTTCGGAAACGGCTTTTATTATATCAGCCGTTTCTATTCCGGTAGTCCCCAGAACTCCGGGCGCAAGCGCGCACACACCGCTTATATTATCACCTAAAATATCACTGTCTCTCTGTTGCTTTATATGATGCGTAACAAGAAGCTTCGACACTACGCTTGAACCGAGCGCGTCAGGCGTTATTTCCCTGTTGCCGAGTCCTACGACGAGCGTAAGGGTATCATTATTTATCTTTGCCAAATTCCGGATTTCCTCAGCAATGATTACACATGTCTGTTCATATGTTTCAAGACTGTATTTCAAATCCGGCGCATCTATTGTCACGTAAGTACCTTTTGCTTTTCCAAGCTTTTCGCTTCCGTTTTCATTTGTTATCTCAACACGCGTTACTGTTATATCCCCCATTTTTTCAACTTCAGAAATCACTCCGTCAATCTCCGCCGCGTCCTTTGCCTGTTTCCTGCTCAATTCGTGCGCTTCAACGGCAAGGTCTGTTCGTATATTTTGCATCACGTTATATCTCCCTGTATAATAAAAATCATTTTTCCCTTAGTTTCTGAAAAAAACAATTTTATTATACAGAAAATCTCCTATTTCGGGAGATTTTCAGACGGTTGATAAATTGGTCAGACCGCGCAATCTTCTAATTCATAATTATTATTCAGTTTTTACATGAAAAAGTTTAACAGCGGTGTTTTATCGAAAACACCGCTGTTATGAGCTTTTTGCGAAGATAAGCCTTACCTTACCCATGCGCGCCTACTTTTCTCTTTTCGTAAAATCTGACCTGATTTATCAACGTCTGCTTAGACTTATTATTCAAGCGCAGCGTCTATAGCAGCCTTTAGCTTATCCTTATCCGAGCACTGCGGACTCATTGCTGAAATATCGTTATCAGTATTGAGCATAATAAGCATCGGCGTATTGCCCTGAACCGGGAAGTTTGTTGTCGCTTCCGGATTCTCGTCAATATTGATTATATCAAAATTCACCTTTTTATCATACTCATCCTGAAGCTCTTCAACTGCCTTCTGTGTTGCATCAAAATCAGAGTCGCTGTTTGATACAAAATACATAAATGTCGGAGTTACCTTAGACTCCTGTTCAGCATCCTTACCGCAGCCTGCAAGCATACATACCATTGCCAAAACTGCAATCAATACTACCGTTAGTTTCTTTTTCATTTTAATCACCATAGCCTTTCTGCCCACAAATAGTAATTTTAAATCATTAACGCGCTTACAGTGGGCGGATAAGGCGTTAAGCGGTGATTATGCCCATGTGCGTTTTTCCTTTCTTGCGAAAAAAACTCGCACGGGCAATCAAATCTAATTAACGTGATTTATCACGTTAATTCCTCCATATAGTTTAATTGTTTTTTTATTATATCTAAAGCGCGAAGCGCTATTTTATTATACCGTTCGGCTTTATTTCGTATTTTTTCATTAAGTCCCTCTATAATCCCGAAGTTAGCGTTCATCGGCTGAAAATTAGTATTAGCGCCGTTTGAAATGTACAATGGGAGCGCGCCTATGCATGTTTTCGCATCCGCGTCAAGCATTTCTTTTCCCATAAGCATTCTTGCCATATTGAACCCTGCGACTATTCCGCTTGACGCTGATTCCACATATCCCTCAACTCCCGTTATCTGTCCCGCAAAGAATATTTTAGGATACTTTTTCATCCTGTAATATTTATCAAGAAGCTTGGGAGAATTTATATATGTGTTTCTGTGCATAACTCCGTACCGCATAAATTCAGCGTCATGAAGTCCCGGTATCATTGAGAAAACCCGTTTCTGTTCGCCCCATTTCAGATTTGTCTGAAATCCGACAAGGTTATAAAGAGTACCCTCCTTATTATCCTGACGAAGCTGAACCACAGCATAGGAATCGTCTTTTCCGGTTTTAGGATTAACAAGTCCTACAGGCTTTAAAGGACCAAACGTAAGAGTTTCAAATCCGCGCTTTGCCATTACTTCAACAGGCATACAACCCTCAAACACCTTGCTGTTTTCAAACTCCTTCACGGGAGCCGTCTCGGCTGATACAAGCGCGTTATAAAATTCCGTATATTCCTCTTTTGTCATCGGACAGTTTATATAATCCGCAGTTCCTTTGTTATATCTTGCAGCCTTGAACACCTTGCCTTTATCTATACTTTCCTCTGTCACAACCGGCGCGGCGGCATCATAGAAATACAGCGAGTCACCGCCGGTTATTTCCTTTATGCTTTCGGAAAGCGTCTGAGAGGTCAGAGGACCTGTTGCGATAATCGTATATTCGCCAGAATCAATGTCCGTCACTTCGTCGTTTATAACAGTTATAAGCGGATTTGACTTTATTTTATCAGTTATATACTTCGAGAAAATCTCACGGTCTACGGCAAGCGCGCCGCCTGCCGGGACGCGGCTTATATCCGCCGCTTCCATCATAAGTGAGCCGAAAAGCCGCATTTCCTCCTTTAAAAGTCCGCAGGCATTTTCTATCCTGTCCGCCTTTAAGGAATTTGAACATACCAGCTCCGCAAAGTTCTCACTCGTATGCGCCGGTGAAAACTTTTTCGGCTTCATTTCGTAAAGCTCCACGGGTATATTTCTTTTACTGAGCTGCCACGCTGCTTCACAGCCCGCAAGACCTGCGCCGATTACCTTTACCTTCACTGTTTATCTCCCGCTTTTCTCTCGTATTTACAGTCCTCATTATAGCAGTATATCTTGCCTGCCCTGCCCGTCTTTTTAAGCAGCAGTCCGCCGCAGACCGGACACACCTCGTCCTTTACAGGCATATACCATGCCATAAAATCACATTTCGGAGAATGCTCGCAGCCGTAATAGACCTTACCGCGTCTTGATTTCTTGACAAGTATTTCTCCGTCGCACTTAGGACATTTTACGCCCGTTCCCTCCCGGATTGCCTTTGTATTCTTACATTCCGGATATCCTGGGCATGCGAGGAATTTACCGAATTTACTCAGCTTATACACCATTTTTCTGCCGCACTTTTCACATACGACATCAGATTCCTCGTCCTTTATCTTTATCTTTTCTATATTCTTCTGCGCTTTTTCCAGACTGTCACGGAATGAAGGGTAAAATTCGTTAAGAACCTTTTTCCACTGTATATTTCCTTCTTCAACGCTGTCAAGCTCCTCTTCCATACCGGCAGTGAACTCAACATCTACTATGTCTGAAAAATTGTTTTTCATGATTTCAGATGTCACAAATCCAAGCTCAGTCGGAACAAGCTGTCTTTTGCTTCTTGCCACGTATCCTCGGGATACGATTGTTGAAATGGTCGGCGCATATGTCGAAGGTCTGCCTATTCCGTTTTCCTCAAGCTCACGAATAAGGGTCGCGTCAGAATATCGCGCCGGCGGCTGGGTGAAATGCTGCTTTTCCTCTAAGTTCTTGAATTTAAGCTCACTCTTTTCTTCAAGCGGAGGAAGCATCTTTTCCTTCTTTTCCTTTTCCTCGCCCGACTCAACGTAAACAGTCATATATCCCTTGAACTTAACATTTGAACCGCTTGCCTTAAAGGTATGACCGCCCGCGTCTATCGTAACCTGCATAGTATCGTATACGGCGCTTGCCATCTGGCTTGCCGCAAAACGTTCCCATATAAGCTTATAGAGCCTATACTGGTCGTTTGTCAGCTTGTCTTTTATATCAATCGGTTTTATGTTTATTGATGTTGGGCGGATTGCCTCGTGCGCGTCCTGAGCGCTTTTCTTTGTCCTGTACTGCTTTGGATTTACATATTCCTTGCCATATTCGTTAGTCAGGTATTCCACCGCTTCTTTCTGCGCGTCATCGGAAATTCTCAATGAGTCTGTTCTCATATATGTTATAAGACCTATAGAACCTATTTTTCCGCCGAGATTAACACCTTCATAAAGAGTCTGCGCAATCTGCATTGTCTTTGCCGCCTGGAAATTGTATTTTCTCGAAGCATCCTGCTGCAGGGTACTGGTCGTAAACGGCGGCTGAGGATTACGTTTCTGTTGTCCTTTTTTCACGTTTTCAACTATAAACTTTGCGTTCTTTAAGTCGTCTGAAACGCTTTTTGTTTCCGCCGCGTTGTTAAGCTTCGTCTCTTTGCCGTTTTCACCGTAATATCTGGCTGTAAAATCCTTCTTTGATGCAGGGTCATTAAGAAGCGCCTCCAGCGACCAGTATTCCTGAGGAGTGAAGTTTTCTATTTCCTCCTCACGGTCACATATTAATTTAGTCGCTACAGACTGCACGCGTCCCGCGCTTAAGCCCCTCTTTACTTTCTCCCAGAGAATAGGACTTATTGTATATCCAACGATTCTGTCAAGCACACGGCGCGCCTGCTGAGCGTCAACAAGATCCATATCTATCTTTCTCGGATGCTTCATAGCATTTTTTACCGCTGTCTTTGTGATTTCGTTAAAAGTAACGCGGCATGCCGACTGCGGATCAATATTCAATGCATTTGCAAGATGCCAGCTTATAGCCTCACCCTCACGGTCAGGGTCGGTTGCGAGATACACAACATCAGCCTTCTTGGCTTCTTTTTTCAGCTGGCTTAAAAGCTGACCTTTACCTCTTATTGTTATATATTTAGGCGTGAAGTCGTTTTCAAGATCGACACCCATCTGACTTTTCGGAAGATCGATTATATGACCCATCGACGCAAGCACGTTATAGTCCTTACCGAGATATTTTTTTATTGTCCCCGCCTTTGCGGGTGACTCTACAATAAGCAATTTTTTTGCTGCCATAGTTTCCTCTCCCCTTCTATACATTCAGCTGATATCTGCCGCCCGGCAGACGTTTTATAAGACCTTTCACTTCCAGCATTATCAGCCTTGTGTTTACATCGCCTACTGAACTGCCAACCGCTCTTGACAATTCATCTATCTGCATATCGCTTTTCCTGAGTATTGCAATAATCTTTTTTTCATTATCATTAAGATTTTTATATTTCTCACTGTTATCTGTTATTTTCACTTTTTCGTCAGCATTGGCTGCCTTCGGTTCTTCTTTCTGTTCTTTTTCCGGGAGAATACTTACAGCATACGGATATTCTTCAAGTATATCATTCGCATCCGTTACAAGCTTCGCCCCCTGCTGGATAAGAAGATTAGTTCCTGCGAAAGATTTATCGGTAATCTTCCCCGGTACCGCGAATACATCACGACCATTATCAAGCGCATATCTTGCAGTTATAAGAGCTCCGCTTGCAACCGGCGCCTCTGTGACAAGAACACCTCTTGAGAGTCCGGCTATTATTCTGTTTCTTACAGGGAAATTCGCGCCTAATGGCGGAGTACCCGGCGGGAATTCTGTCAAGATACAGCCTTTTTCCGTCATAGCCTGATACAAGTCTGCATTTTCACGCGGATATACCCTGTCCAGTCCGCAGCCTGAAACACCTACAGCTATTCCGCCCTGCTCAATCGTTGCCCATGCGCTGACAGCGTCTATTCCGTAAGCCAGTCCGCTTATTGTCACGACTCCGGCCTCCGCAAGGTCGCCGCATACCCTTTCTGTCACCATGTTACCATATTCACTTGACCGTCTCGTTCCCACAACTCCTATAGTAAGCACCTCGTCAAGCTCGGGAACCTTTCCCAAAACATACAATACATAAGGCGGATCCGTGGTGTTCTTCAAAAGCTTCGGATAATTTTCATCATCATAGACTATAATCTTACCGCCTATATCTGCAATTTTCTCCAATATATCTTCGGCTTTTTCTAAATCCTTGTCCTCAAGCAGCTTTTTCTCTTTTTCTCCTATACCATCTATATTATTATAGCTTTTCTGAGAATATATGTCCTCAATACTGTCAAACCATTCAAAAAGCCGGGTTATTTTAGCGTTAGCTGTGCGAAATTTAGCCGTCAGCCACAGCCAGTATAAAATATGTTCCATTTCCTCACCACCAAAAATTACCCCTGTTACATTACTACAAAATCAAAAAATTGTCAAGCCCTTTGTCTTAACAGCTCATACATGAGTATTGCGGCAGCCACTCCCGCATTAAGCGATTCAGCCTTTCCCAAAATCGGAATCTTAACACATTCACAAAGCTTTAAAATCTCGTCTGAAATTCCGTTAGCCTCGTTGCCGATTATTATAATGGTAGGCTTTGTCATATCAGCCTTCCTGTAATCAATCGTATTTTCGTTAAGAGCGCCGCCTAAAAGATTAAAACCTTTTTCCTTATACTCCGAAAGTTCTTCCGTAGTTACATTCGTTCTGAGCTTTATATTAAAAAAAGAACCCATACTTGCCCTTACCGTTTTGGGACTATACGCGTCAACACAGCCGGGAGACATCAGTACACCGTCAAATCCCGCCGCGTCCGCTGTCCGTATTATAGTCCCTAAATTGCCTGGGTCGTTTATACGTTCGCAATAAATGTATGCTTTTTTGAGATCCGGCTCGAAATCATCTTCCCCCATTTTAACAACCGCAAGTATTCCCTGCGGCGCTTTTGTGTCACACATCTTTTCAAATACGCCGTCAGCCGTCTTATAAAGAGGGATATCCGCGGGATAGTCGAATGTTTCGTTGTCGTAAAATGAAAAGGACACATACAATGCGCTGATTTTCTTTCCCGATAAAAGCGCGTCGCGAACGGATTTTATCCCTTCAACGGTGTATTCCCGCATTTCATCTCTCGTTTTTTTCTGCGAAAGGGATTTAACATATTTACATTTATTATTTGATGCAGATGTAATTTCTAACATAATTCTATTCCCTCATAATACATTTTCAACTAATTATATACCCAAATTTTAAAATTATCAATATAATTTTTACTGTAACAGAAAAATTTTTTAAACGTATTATATCCATAAGAAGCTTTAAGGAGATGATTTGAGTGCAATCAAATGTAATATTTGCGCTATCGCTTACAATCCTTGCCGGACTTGCGACCGGCGCAGGGAGCGTTATCGCTTTGTTTGCAAAAACTTCCAACACAAAATTTCTCGCGGGGTCTCTCGGCTTTTCTGCGGGAGTCATGATATATGTTTCCACAATTGAGATATTTCAGAAGGCAAGAACGTATCTTTCAGTTGCCACAGGTGATAAAATGGGATATTACCTTGCAGTAGCGTCTTTTTTTGCGGGTATACTTTTTATAGGACTTATTGATTATTTCGTCCCGTCTGCCGAGGGCGATATAGGCAATCTTTCCGAAAAAGATACCCGTTCTGCCGCACTTAAGCGTATGGGAATCCTATCAGCCATCGCAATCGGAATTCATAATTTCCCGGAGGGGCTTGCTACATTTACCTCCGCGCTGAAGGACCCGCATCTTGGCATTGCAATAGCTGTTGCGATAGCTATACATAATATTCCTGAGGGTATCGCGACATCCGTACCTATATATTATTCAAGCGGAAGCAGAAAAAAAGCGTTTATAGTTTCATTCTTTTCCGGAATTACAGAGCCTCTTGGCGCGATCATAGGATATCTTATTCTGCGTCCGTTCTTTAACGATGCTCTGTTCGGCGCATTGTTCGGCATAATTGCCGGCATAATGGTGTTTATATCAATCGAGGAGCTTTTGCCTATGGCGCGCGAATACGAGAAAAGCAAGGTTACAATTATAGGCGTGGTTCTCGGTATGGCAATAATATCGCTGAGTTTACTGCTGTTTTTGTAGGTTAACAAGGGAGGGTGTTGCGTTAAGCAACACCCTCTCAGACTGTCTACAGATTGGTCAGGCTGCGCAGTACTGTAATTTATAATATGCATTACGGAAATATTTTAAAAAAGTATTGACTTCATTTTGATAAAGTGGTAAAATATCAAAGTGTTTTAACAGACGACACAAATGTCTATGATTTAAAATTTGGAGGTCAAAAAAATGAAAAAATTAATCAGTTTACTTGCAGCGGCAATGCTTATTCCTGCGCTTGCAGCATGCGGAGGCACTAAGACGGCGAACAACACAGACGCAACTGCGAGCGATTGGGCGCAGGTACAGGACAAGGGTATTCTTACTGTAGGCGTTACAAACTATCCGCCGATGAACTATCTTGCGGATGATGGAAGCTGGACAGGCTTCGATACCGAGTTCACTACTGCTGTTGCAGAGGAGCTTGGAATCGACGTTGAATTTGTTGAAATCAGCTGGGAAGCTAAGGAAACAGAGCTTGCTTCAAGAAATATCGACTGTCTCTGGAACGGCATGTGCATCACACCGGAGCGTGAGGAAGCATGGGAAATCACAACTCCGTATATGTACAACACTCAGGCAATGGTTATGAAGGCTGACCGTGAAAAGGACATTATGGCTGACGTATCGGGCAAGAGCGTAGTTTCAGAGGCCGGTTCGACAGGCGAAGAAAAGGTAACAGGCGTTATGGATGATGCTAACGATCCGACAGTTGAGGTGATTGCGGCAGACTATTTCGCAAACGCTAACTATACAGGCGTATCAAACATGGCTACAGCGCTTTTGGAAGTTGAGACAGGCGTTTCAGACATCGCAGTTGTTGACTCTGTAATTGCTGAGGGTATGATTAACGGCGAAGGTTCCGAGCTTAAAGACCTTGTTATCAACCTTGACAACAAGTTCGGCGATCAGTGGTTCGGCGCAGCATTCAGAAAGGGCAGCGATATTTGTCCGATGGTAAACGACGCTATACAGAAGCTTATTGACAACGGCAAGCTAATGGAAATCGCAGATAAGTACGGTCTTACAGACAGCGTACAGAAGGCTCTTGACCACAACGCGGCTAAATAATTAAAATAATTATTCAACAATAAGGTTTTCGCTCTTATGACGAAAGCCTTATTTTGTCTAAAAAGGAATGAACATATTATGACAGACTGTTATTTTGCTGATTACACAATCGGCACAGACGCATACGAAGCATTTAACAGCGTATGCGCGCCGCTGGGAAAGCGCGCGCTTATAATCGGCGGCGAAACAGCTTTGGGGAAATCCCGCGAAAAGCTTATGAAAAACCTTGATGGGTTTGAAATCGTTGATACGGTTATATACGGCAAGGAATGCTATCGTAAGCGGATTGAGGAATTACATAATAAATACAAGGACAGCGGAGCGGACTTTGTTATCGGAGTCGGCGGCGGCAAGGCGATTGACACTTCAAAATGTGTTGCGGATATGCTGAAAATCCCTGTCGTGACGGTTCCGACAATTGCTTCAACCTGCGCGGCATCGTCCGCGTTAGCGGTAATATATGATGAAAATCATGCATACGAGGGATTCTGGTATCTTAAGCGCCCCGCTCACCACTGCTTTATCGACACTGAAATAATCGCGAATGCGCCGGATATGTACTTCCGTGCCGGAATAGGCGACACAATCGCAAAATTCTACGAGGTGGAATTCAGCGCTCGCGGCAAGCAGACCACTTTCCAGGATGATTTGGGAATTTCAATAAGCCGAATGAGCCGCGAACCGCTTATGCGCCGCGCGGTACAGGCTTACGCTGATTGCCGCGACCATGTAATCACAACGGATTTAGAGGAAACCGCGCTCATAATCCTGGTAAGCACCGGAATGGTGAGTATGTTAATTGATGAGGGGTTCAATGGCGCAATGGCTCACGCTTTATTCTACGGACTGACTGTAATACCGGGATTCGAGGAAAAATTTCTTCACGGAGATGTTGTCGGCTACTGCACAGTAGTACAATGCGTGCTCGACGGAAATATTGAAGAAGCAAAAAAAATCAGACAGCTCATATCGCAAATGGGTGTGGAAACCACACTTTCCGGGCGCGGAATACAGGTGGATTATGACACTCTCCTACCTGTGCTTGAAGCGGCGGTCAGGGATCCTGATATGAAGGTTATTCCGTATAAAATAACGCCACAAATGATGTTTGAGGCGATAGCAAAAGTTGAAGAATTGATGTAAAAAGGGGTGGTGATTGATTTGAACGCATGGCAAAGCTTATTATCGGGTTTCGGCATGAACTGTGTGCTGTTCGCGCTGACACTCATCATGTCCGTACCGCTCGGACTTATAATAACTCTCGGCACAATGGCAAAATTCAAGCCGGTAAAATGGGTTATGAAGACATTCGTATGGATAATTCGCGGCACACCGCTGATGCTCCAGCTGTTCGTCGCGCTCTATGCGCCGGGACTGATATTCAATTACCTGGTTTCAAGTAATCCGGCTGTTGCGCTGAATCTAAAACCTATATTTATGGCGATTTCATCAAACCGCATGATTCCCGCGCTTATCGCGCTTGTGATAAATTACGCGGCGTATTTCTCTGAGATTTTCCGTGGAGGAATAGAAAGTATCCCTGTCGGTCAGTACGAGGCAGGACAAGTTTTAGGACTTACCAAGGTTCAGGTATTCTTTAAGGTTGTACTGTTCCAGGTTATAAAGCGCATTACTCCGCCAATGGGCAACGAGATTATAACACTTGTAAAGGACACAGCGCTTGCGCGTGTTATCGGCGTGGTTGAAATACTCCAGAACGCGTCCCGTTTTGCGGCAAAGGGCATAATCTGGCCGCTCTTTGCGTCAGGTCTGTACTTCTTAGCATTTACGGCCGTTTTATCGGCGCTGCTCTCTTTCGTTGAGAAAAAGCTTGATTATTACAAGGGTTAAGGAGGTGCGTTAAAATGAGTATTCTTGAAGTAAAAAATATGCACAAAAGCTTCGGAGATACTGAGGTTTTGAAGGGTGTCGGCTTCTCTATGGAGCAGGGCGAGGTAATCTCGATTTTAGGCTCCTCAGGAAGCGGAAAGACAACGCTGCTCAGGTGTATCAACTTCCTTGAAACCGCAGACATAGGACAGATTATCGTTGAGGGTAATATAGTTTTCGATGCGTCAGAAACGAAGAAAAGACGCGCGTCGCAGATACGCGAGGCACAACTCAATTTCGGAATGGTATTTCAGCAGTTTAATCTGTTTCCTCAATATAGCGTGCTTGAAAATATAACTCTTGCGCCAAAATTATTGGCAAAGGAACGTCCTGATTTCAAGCAGAGGAAAAAGGAAATCTTCGAAGAAATTAACGCAGATGCTCTGGATTTAATTGAGCGTGTCGGACTTTCGGATAAAATAAATAATTATCCGTGCGAGCTTTCGGGCGGACAGCAACAGAGAGTGTCAATAGCGCGAGCGCTTGCCTTAAAACCCAAAATTCTACTCTTTGACGAGCCGACTTCTGCTCTTGACCCGGAGCTTACAGGCGAGATATTAAAGGTAATCCGCTCACTTGCGGAACAGAACATGACGATGATTATTGTAACTCACGAAATAGGATTTGCGCGGAATGTGTCCGACAGAATTATTTTCATGGACAAGGGTGTTGTCGCAGAGGACGGTACGCCGGAGGAAGTTATAGACAATCCCAAAAATGAGCGTACAAAAGAATTTTTGAGCCTGATTAACCAAAAATAGATTTAAAATTCATTAGGGGCTGATGCATTCAGCCCCTTACATTTTCGCATCATACCCTGAAGGTCTTGCTACATTTACTTCCGCGCTGAAATATCCGCATATAGGAATTGAGATAGCTATACATAATATCACTGATGGCATTGCCACATCAGTAAAGAAACTCAACTCTGCCGTCTTCAAGATGATAAACAGCTCCAAGCGCCTTGAGTTCGTGTTCTTCCCCTTTGATGTCTAAACTCTCCTCTATAACAGAAACGCTTCTGTTTACGTTCAGACAACATGCCCTATAATCGTCTGTTTCGTCGCCGATTGCAAGACGAATTTCATCAGTGGTTAATTTGATATATCCTTCCGGCTCATGATTTATAGCCGCGTCAACTGCCCCACAATGCGTATGACCGAGCACGACAATCAACTTGCAGCCAAGATGTGACGCTGCATATTCTATGCTTCCAAGCTGATGATTACCTATTACATTTCCGGCAACTCTGATTACAAACAATTCGCCTATTCCTGCCATAAAGATATTTTCCGGTATCACTCTTGAATCGGAGCATGAAATAATAACAGCGTACGGAGCCTGACCTTCCTTACACGCTTTTTCGCGCACAGCGCTTGAAATGTCCGCTGTGTTAAGCTGTGAGTTTATATATTCTTCATTACCGGCTTTCAGCTTTTCAAGCGCATCATTTGCTGAGATTTTAATATTTTTATTCATAAGACATCTCTCCCTTTTATTTTTATTTAACAGTTATATAACATACACTATTGCATATCTCTTTACCTGACGCGGTTATTTTTATTTCACCTTCCGTCACTGCTTTAACAAGCAACTGACATTTCCCGTTAAAAGCGCGTCGCAAAGGTAATTTTTCGCTGTCATGGTCACCCGGATTTCCATTACCGGTTCCGGAAAGCATTCCGTTTCCGCTTATACTGAACTGAACTTCATTCTGAGCTGTCGGCACAACAACGCCGTTTTCGTCTATGATATCCACATTTATTATTACCGTGTCGCCTACGTTAACTTCCGTCTTGTACGCTATAAGCCGTATACTATATGGCTCGCCTGTTGTTTTCACAATCTCCTGCGCCGCGCGCTGTCCGTTTTTATATCCTATTGCCTTTAGTTCGCCCGGCTCATAAATCACATTTTCCCAGGTGAGATACCAATTCTTCTCCATTTTCTTTCTGCCATAGCTTTTATCGTTTACAAACAGCTCAACCTCATCAAGATTACTGTAGCAGTATACGTTTACCTCTTCCCCCGTTTCCACAGGATAATTCCAGTGAGGGAAAACATGTATTACATCCTCATTCTGCCACCAGCTTTTATAGTAGTAATAATTATCCTTTTCAAAGCCGCAGTAATCAAATATTCCGAACTGCGAATACACTGCCGGATATTGGAGCGGTGTAGGCTCACCACGGTAGTCCATGCCCGTCCACAGGAATATTCCCGCGAGATAATCGCGTTCGGCGCACATCTTCCACATATTCTCGGCTATATCCTTCTTTGCGGCTTTTTCACCGCTTTTACATTTACTTACATTTTCATCGTCGAAAATATAATAAAGTCCCTTGCTCTCGTCTGTACTATAACAGCCTCTTGTGCCGCTGTTGGACGTTGCTTCGGTTATTATAACCGGCTGATTCGGCATTCTGTCATGATAGTCATCCCACGCGGTCGGGCAATAGTTAAATCCCATAACGTCAAGATTTTTTGTGACATCAACATATTTTTCAGCAGTATCATACCGCCCTTCCCCGTCCCAGCATACTACCGCCGATGTGGC
The DNA here is from genome assembly GCA_022509025.1 of Oscillospiraceae bacterium. Lineage (GTDB taxonomy): Bacteria > Bacillota > Clostridia > UBA1381 > UBA1381 > Hominilimicola. The sequence continues at coordinate 47,236 of JAFLUB010000018.1, forward strand.
AGGGCGAGTCGGGTCAAGCTTTTTAATTTCTGCAATCATTGTCCGTGTTGTTCTCTCAGTTTCAGTCCGATTCTGCGAGAAAATCTCCTCATTTCCGATACCCCAAAGGAATATAGACGGGTGGTTTCGGTCGCGCTTCACCATTGCTTTGAGACACTCTATATCCTCTTTCGCAGCCGACATTCGTCTCGTTTCCTCAAACATTAACATTCCGAGCCGGTCGCATATATCCAGAAGCTCAGGTGATGCCGGATAATGCGAGCTTCTTACAGCATTCGCGCCCATGCTCTTCATTTGGGAAATTCTGTACTCATTAACGCTGTCAGGCACTCCTATGCCCACTCCGGCATGGTCATGATGACAGCAAAGCCCTTTGATTTTAATATTCCTGCCATTCAGGAAAAAGCCTTTATCACTGTCGAAGCGTATTTCTCTTATACCAAAATTTACGTTATATTCACAGCATACCGTTTCATTATCGAAAATACGGATAGAAGCACTGTATAGATACGGATTTTCTATATCCCACAGCGTTATATCATTAAGCGCTGTACTGTCTGAATATTGAGCGCTGTCCCATTCGCTTACATTAACCATTTTGCCGATTTCTGAGACACTGCGCCCCTCCATATCCTTGATTTCCGTTTCAACATATACCGTTCTTTCCCCGAAGTATCTATTAAGTATACCGACATTGATTTTCACATGCGCGGTATTAGTTTTCAAATCCGGCTTAGACTCAACCGACACACTCCACGGCTCTATATGTATATTATCGGCGATTTCAAGCCACACATGGCGGTATATTCCTCCGCCCTCATACCACCAGCCTTCACGGTCTGTTGCGTCCACACGCATTGCGATAATATTCTCTCCACCGATATTTATAAAGTCAGTTATGTCATAATAAAAGCCTGTGTATCCGCTTGCGTGTGTTCCTATATAGTATTCATTCAGATATAGCGTACTGTTACGATATACACCGTCAAAATGAATATACACACGTTTATTTTCTAAATTTTCGTCAATTGTGAATTTCTTCCTGTACCACGCGATGCCGCCCTCCAGACATCCGCCCGCAAACAAACGGCTGCCAATGCTCTCCATTTCGGGAATATCTCGCATACCAGCATTGTCGGAGGTCTTGAAACAATATTCTTTATAAGACACAAAATCATGCGGCAGGTCAATAGCGCCCCACTTGGAGTCGTCAAACTTCTCAGACGGCACGCCGTTAAAATACGCGCGCGCTTTTGCTCCGCCCCAGTCGTCAGTCGGTTTCTGAGGGGATAAATCCCCCGGGAAAAATTTCCAGTCTTTATCAAAATTTATCTTCATATTTTCACATCCTTAGTATTCGCCATAGCAGGTATTTTAGTTTTCATTACACGTCGCGAAACCCACATATAGGCTATCAGCATTGAAAGAGAAGTCATTGCCCAAGTTACAGGATATACAACAAGGAGCCGTTCAAATGACGGTGCCTGCGGAAATATCGTATAAATCCATAAAAGCCTTAAACCGCAAGAACCTATAAGCGACAAAATCGCAGGCAAAAGCGAATACCCCAGTCCGCGCATACTGCCAGAAAGCACGTCCATGAGCGCGCTTGTGAACTGGAACACAAGACAGTATCTCATTCTTACAAGCCCTACCGCTATAACCGCCGGCTCTGTCGTATAAAACTTCAACGCGGTTTCTCCCAGAAGCAGGAATGCCGCACTCAGAATTGTCGGGAAAACAGTACCCATAATACTGCAAAGAAGCGTTACGCGCTTGCAGCGCGCAAAATTTCCGGCGCCGTAGTTCTGACTTGTGAATGTGACACACGCCTGAGTAAATGCGTTTAAAAGGAAGAATACGAAGTATTCAAAGTTAAGCGCCGCCGCTGAACCCGCTACAACGTCCGAACCGAGAGTATTAAGCGCTGACTGCGCGCATATGTTCGAAAAAGAAAACACAACACCCTGCAAGCCTGCCGGCAATCCGATTTTTGTTATATCCTTTAATATACGCCCGTCAATACTAAGCTCTTTAAGCGATAACTTAACCGGTCCCTCCTCATGAGTGAGGAAGTAAATCACCATACACGCGCTTATAATATTTGAACTGACAGTTGCAATTGCCACGCCTGCAACACTCAATTTACATACGATAACAAAAAACAAATTCAGAATAACGTTTACTATGCCTGAAATCAGCAGACACAGAAACGGACGCTTCGTGTCTCCCATGCTTCTTAAAATCGCCGCTCCGAAGTTATAGACCATCATAAACGGCATACCGAGGAAATATATCCTCAGATACACAACAGCAAGGTCTATAATATCATCCGGTGTGGACATCAGCTCTAAAATAGGCTTTGTTATTATAATCCCCAGAAACATTATTATAAGACCGCTTAAAATAGCGACAAGAATCGCGGTATGCACAGCTTTATGTACTCTTTCCTCGTTCCTTTGACCGAGATACCTCGCTATTATAACATTTGCGCCTACAGAAAGTCCGACGAAAATATTTACAAGCAGATTTATAACCGCACCGTTGCTTCCTACAGCCGCCAATGCGCGGCTGCCTGCAAAATGTCCGACAATGGCCACATCCGCGGAATTAAAAAGCTGCTGAAGTATACTGCTTGCGGCAAGCGGCAACGCAAATATAAGTATTTTATTCCATATCGAGCCGCTTGTTAAGTCCATGTTTCTTTTTCTTATCTGTTTTTCCATAATCTGTCCCCTCTCATAAAAACTATAACATGGCAATGGAGCTGTTGCGCATGAACAGCCCCTTATTTTAATCTCCCTATACGCCAAGAAGTCTTTCTGCGTTTCGGTGCGCTATTTTCTCTCTTTCACCGTCCGTAAGGTCAAGGGCTATAAAGCTGCCGACCTCATTCGGCATATTCCACAGCGGGAAGTCCGTTCCAAAGAGAATCCTGTCTGCGCCGTAGCTTCTTATATAGCTGAGCGTTGCGTCCGCTCCTATGAACATCATGCTGCTTGAAAAATCGAAAAAGCAGCTCGTATCCCTTAAGTATTCCAAGGCTTTATCAAACATTGACCAACCGCCAAGATGCGCTCCGACAACGCACAGGTCAGGGAAATCATCAAGTACACGTCTGAGCCTTGCGGGGTCGGAAAAGTCGTATCTCGGGTCGCCGCAGTGAATAACAACGGGTATCCTGCCGCGTACCGCATCGTACATCGGATAAAGCCGCTTATCGTCGATGTTGAATCTCTGTGTATCGGGATGTATTTTTATCCCCTTAGATCGGAAGAGCG